>JAABRB010000421.1 GCA_011391185.1 Betaproteobacteria bacterium | reverse complement strand
TTCCGTGCGCATTATGCTGCGTGACTTTCAGCTCGGCGCCGAAATAGGCGAGCATGCGCTCGGTATGGTCGCGGGTCGCCGCTTCCTCGATCAACGTGGTCTCGCCCGGCGCCGCCAGCCCGCAAAGCAGCACCGCCGATTTCACTTGTGCTGAGGGGACCGGGCTCTTGAACTCGATCGGGATCGGGTCGCGCGCACCCTTGAGCTTGAGCGGCAGCCGGCCGCCCTCGGCCTGCTCCATGACCTCCGCACCCATGCGCGCGAGCGGATCGAGTACGCGCCGCATCGGCCGCTGGCGCAGGCTGTCGTCGCCGTCGAAAGCGGCCTCGATCGGATGACCGGCGACGACGCCGAGCATTAGCCGCGTGCCAGTGCCGGCATTGCCGAAATCGAGTGGCGCCCGGGGCGGCAACAGCGAACCGATGCCCACGCCGTGCACGCTCCAGACGCCGGTTCCGCTACGCTGAAGCTTGGCCCCGAGCACACCACAGGCGCCTGCGGTGGCAAGCACGTCGGCGCCCTCCAGAAGGCCCTCGATCCGGGTCTCGCCCACCGTGAGCAGGCCCAGCATCAGCGCGCGGTGGGAGATCGACTTGTCGCCGGGCACGCGAACGCGGCCCTTGAGCGCGCCCGCGCGGCGGGCGACGGCGGGCCTAGCGTGGGCCTTTGGGTGCGCCGGAGCTACGGACATCGTTTTCTCGTTTCGGCGCGAGGCTCTAGCACGCAGCCGAGAGTCCGTCACCGATGCAGGCCAGCGGCTTTTCGGCCTTGACAGGCAGGGGGCAGCGGTCCAATTGAGGCGCCCATTTTCCAGCTATTTCCTGCAAGCGGAGGAGTTTTGGTGGCCAAGCCCGAACTCGGCATCAAGCGCGTGTGTGGCAGCTGCGGGTCGAAATTCTACGACCTCGCGCGCAGTCCAATCGTCTGCCCGAAGTGCGGAACCGTGTATCAGGTCGCGGCCGTCACGCGGGCGCGAGCCGAGCCGGTCGCACCCAAGCCGGTCCCGGTCGAGGAGCCGGAGGTCAAGCGTCCCGCCAACGTCATCTCGCTCGAGGATGCGGATGCGGAGGCGAGCGGCAAGAAGAAAACTGCAGCGACACCGGATGCCGATGACGACGAGACGGAGACTCCCGCCGCGACGGAGGACGATACGTTCCTCGAGCAGGAGGAAGAGGAACCCGGCACGGTCTCCGAAATCATCGGCGAGAAGGTCGAGGGCGACGAGGAGCCTTGAGGGGCGGAACGCCCCGTGCTTAGTCCGAATGCTTAGTCCGAACCGCCCGGGACACCCAGCACCCGGGCTCGCCGCCGTAGCCTGAATTCCGGCTTTCCAACCGGCGGCCGTGTGGGGCCATAGCTCAGTTGGGAGAGCGCTTGAATGGCATTCAAGAGGTCGGCGGTTCGATTCCGCCTGGCTCCACCAAATCCCCTCCCGATAGAAGCAGCGCCGCCACCCTCGCCTTGCGAAGGGCCGCGCGCGATCCCATATCTTTCGTGCATCGGGTTCGACCGAGCCCGGTCCGGGGCGCCCATCTGGGGCCCCACAAAGTCGCTTTGGCGAGGACTTTGCGATGTCGCGCGTACCTACGCTTTCGAGTCCGTTCCTGCTCGGCTTCGAGGAGATCGAGCGGGCGCTCGACCGGGTCGCCAAGGCGGCCGACGGTTATCCGCCCTATAACGTCGAGCGGCTGCCCGCGGCCAAGGACCGGCCGGAGCGGATCCGGATCACGCTCGCCGTCGCCGGATTCTCGCGCGCGGAACTTGAAATCACCGTCGAAGAAAACGAGCTGGTGATCGCCGGCCGCCAGAGCGACGACAGCGCCGGGCGCACCTTCCTGCATCGCGGCATCGCCGCGCGGCAGTTCCGGCGAACCTTCGTGCTCGCCGACGGCATCGCGATCACAGGCGCCGATCTGAAAGACGGACTCCTGTCGGTCGATCTGGAACGGCCCGAAGCCGCACGGCCCGTGCGCCGGATCGAGATCGGGGCCAAGGACGGAAAGGACTAAGGCCATGAACACGCAACACGAAGATCCGAAGGCGATGGACCCAAAGGCCGCGAACTTCACGCCCGAGGCGTTCGCGGCGCTCGGCGGCGGACGCATCGCTTATGTGCGGGCGCTCCGTTCCGAGGACGTGCGCACGATTTTCCCGCAGGCGCCGAACATGGCGCCGGGCTTGGCGCTGTTTTCGCTGCACGCGGCCGACGGCACGCCGATCATGCTCACCGACACGCGCGAGGCCGCGCTCGCCAACGCGCGCGAGCACGAGCTCGTCACCCTCAGCGTTCACTGAACGAAAACCCGTGTTCGATCAGGCGGCGTGGGTCGCCGAGGGCGGCTGCGTGGTGAGCAGCTCATGGAGGGTCTGCGCGTCGGTGATCGCACGCAACTTCGCGGCGGTCACCGGGTCGCGCAGCAGGCGCGCGATGCGCGCCAGCGCCTTCAGATGATCGGCGCCGGCCGCTTCGGGGGCCAATAGCAGAAAAATCAGATCGACCGGGTGGCCGTCGAGGGCCTCGAAATCGATCGGCTTCGCCAGCCGCGCGAACAGGCCGACGAGCCGGTCGAGCTTGGGCAGCTTGCCGTGCGGGATCGCGACCCCGTTGCCGATTCCGGTCGAGCCCAGGCGCTCGCGTTGCAGCAGGATATCGAAAATCTCACGCTCCGCACGGCCGGTGGAACCCGCGGCCCTGGCCGCGAGTTCCTGCAGCGCCTGCTTCTTGTTGGCCGCCTTCAGCGCAGGAAAGATCGCGTCGGCGGCGAGAAGGTCATCGAGCGGCATGATTTTTTCGTGATCCAGCCGAACTGCGTTCGGGGGAATCGAGAAGGCGCGGAACATAAGAGCCGATCTCTACCGGGTCAATGGGCCATAGCCCGCGCGGCGTTCAGAGGATGTGGCTCACCTGTTTCTCGCGCCGGCGCTGCACCGAGGAGGGGATGCGCATGGCTTCGCGATATTTCGCGACCGTGCGGCGAGCGATATCGACGCCGGCCTCTTTCAAGCGCTGCACGATGGTGTCGTCGGACAGCACCGTTTGCGCAGTCTCGGCCTCGATCAGCTCCTTGATGCGGTGACGCACGGCTTCGGCCGAATGCGCTTCGCCGGTGCCGGTCGCGGCGATCGACGAGGAGAAGAAATATTTCAGCTCGAAAATTCCGCGCGGCGTAGCCATGTACTTGTTCGAGGTCACGCGCGAGACCGTGGATTCGTGCATGCTGATCGCGTCGGCGACCATGCGCAGGTTCAAGGGCCGCAGATGCTGGACGCCATAGGCGAGGAAGGCGTCCTGCTGGCGCACGATTTCGGTCGAGACCTTCATGATCGTCTTGGCGCGCTGGTCGAGCGAGCGGGTCAGCCAGTTGGCGGTCTGTAGGCATTCGGTGAGAAAAGCCCGCTCCTTCTCGCTCTTGGCGGTCTTGGAAACCGTCGCGTAATAGGTCTGGCTGACCAGCACGCGCGGCAAGGTGTCGGCGTTAAGCTCCACGGTCCAGGA
>JAABRB010000420.1 GCA_011391185.1 Betaproteobacteria bacterium | reverse complement strand
GCTCAGGGCGATCCGCGGGCGCGGGAGCATGCCGAGGCGCGCGAGAAACGGCAGCTGGAACGCGAGCTGCAGCACCCCGCCGACGAATACCGCCCAGGCGAGGACCATCGCCGGCGGGTCGAAGTGCGGCGCGGCCACCAGCGCGGCGAAGATGAAGGAGAGGTTGAGCAGGGTCGGCGTGAAAGCCGGCACCGCGAACCGGCTCCAGGTGTTGAGGATGCCCCCCGCGAGCGACACGAGCGAGATGAACAGGATGTATGGAAACGTGATGCGCAGCATCGCCACCGTCAGCTCGAACTTTTCCGGCCGCGCGGCGAATCCGGGTGCGGCTACGTAGACGATGTACGGCGCGATCAACACGCCAAGCGCCGTGACCACCGCGACGGCGAGGAACAGGAGTGTTGCGACCCGATCGACCAGCAGCCGCGTCTCGGCGTCGCCCCGGCGCAGCCGGCTCTCGGCAAGCACCGGGACGAACGCCTGGGAAAACGCGCCCTCGGCGAACATGCGCCGCAGCAGGTTCGGAATCCGGAATGCGACGAAAAACGCGTCGGTCGCGAGCCCTGCCCCGAAAAAGCGGGCAATCAGCGCATCCCGGACGAATCCGAGGATGCGCGACAGCAGCGTCATGCTGCTGACGGTCGCCATCGCCTTGAGAAGATTCATGCCGGCCGGATTATACGGGCACGGATCCCCCGCCCGCCTTGCCCGGATCCCGCTGTCGGCTTATAATCCGCGGCTCCCGTAAACGAACGGCAGGAACCGAGTTCACAGGCCATGGCCAATACCGTACAAGCGCGCAAGCGCGCGCGCCAGTCCGAGAAGCGGCGTCAGCTCAGCGCCCCGCTCCGCACGATGGTGCGCTCCGCGATGAAGCGGGTCACCAAGGCGGTCGCCGCGGGCGACAAGGCGGCCGCGGAGGTGGCATATCGCGAGTCCACCAGCATCGTCGACCGCATTGCGGACAAGCGACGGATCATTCACAAGAACAAGGCGGCGCGATTCAAAAGCCGCCTTGCTGCTCACATCAAGGCGATGGCGTAGGTCGAGCCACCGGGCGCGTCCCGCCTCACTGACTGCGCGTCCGTTCGCCCATTCGACAGGCGGCCCCCGGGTCGCCTTTTCTGTGTCCGTCATTTTGTGTCCGTCATTTTGTGTCCGTCATTTTGTGTCCGTCATTTTGTGTCCATCATCTTGTGTCCATCATTCTCATGCCAGTCCGCTAGCCACTCGCGGGCTCGTCGTTCGGGCGTGGCGCCCGGCGCCCGTCCCTCATCTGGAGTTCGTTGTCGGCGGCGAAATTGACCAGAAAATGATAGGCGAGCGGCTCGATCTCCCGGATACGGGCGTCGACCACCACGCATTTCACGCCATCGGATACGACCGGATAGCAATAGGGCGAAAAGCCGGCGGGAGACGCACCGCCGAACTGCGCCATCACGCCCGCCAGACGCTCGGCCCAGTCGCTTGGGCGAAAGGGGTCCCCCGCCCGGGTCAGGCCGACGATCACAAACTCCAGGGATTCGCTGGGAGGCATGGGAGGCTTGCCCCCCGGACCACGGCCGGGAACGCACGCGTTTCCGGCCGGATCGGGGGGCTGGCGCGAACTATAGCGGCGAAAGGTTACACGTCCCTTGCACTGCGCGACGCTTTGGGGATTAAATCGCCGGTCGCGATGTCCTGACGCCCACCTCGCCGTAGGAGCCTGAGAGCCTGATGCGCAAGCCGGTCAGCCGTGTCCTCGTCATCAACGACGAGAGCCTGATCCTGCGCGAGTTCGTGAAGGGCCTGAACGCGGCGGCGCGCTCGCTCGAGAACCCGCTCGGAATCACCTTTTCGGGCGTCACGACTGCGCGCGAGGCGCTGGCGGCGATCGAGTCGGACGGCGATGTGCAGGCCGTGATCGTCGACGACAAGCTCTATCACCTGAACGGGGGCAAGTCCAAGCGCCTGCAGATGACCGCGCTCGAGCTCGTGCAGCGGATCACCCGCCTGCGGCCCGAGCTCGAGGTCTACATCCTGGTCGCGCAGGAGCAGGAGGACGAGGTCGTCGACACCCTGTTTGCCGAGGCCGTGGACGGCTACTTCTACCGCGAGGAGCGCGATTACCGCGGGATGTACCGCATCGTGAACGCGGAGATCCAGGAGCGCGCCCGCACGCCGTTCTACGACCAGCTCAAGAACTACGTCTGGCTCGCCAAGGATTCCTGGCATACGCCGGGGCACTCGTCCGGGGAATCGCTGCGTGGCAGCCCCTGGATCAATGACTTCTACGATTTCATGGGCGAGCACGTCTTCGACGTCGATCTCTCGGTGTCCGTCCCCGTGCTGGACTCCCTGATGGAGCCGCGGGGCGTGATCGCCGAGGCGCAGGGCATGGCCGCCAACGCATTCGGCGCGCGGCGCACCTTCTTTGCCACCAACGGCACGTCCACGGCGAACAAGGTCATCTTCCAGACGCTCCTGGCGCCCGGCGAGAAACTGCTGCTTGACCGGAACTGCCACAAGTCGGTGCACCACGGCGTGGTGCTGTCGGGCGCGCATCCCGTTTACCTGAATTCGTCGGTCAACCGGAAATGGGGGATCTACGGACCGGTCCCGAAGAAGACGCTGCTCGAGGCGATCGAGGCACACACCGACGCCGAAGCGATCATTCTCACGTCGTGCACCTACGACGGCCTGCGCTATGACCTGCCGCCGATCGTCGAGGCCGCGCACGCCCACGGCATCAAGGTCATCATCGACGAGGCGTGGTACGGCTTCGCGCGCTTCCATCCGGAATTCCGCCCGACGGCGCTGCAGGCAGGCGCCGACTACGCGACGCAGAGCACCCACAAGGTCATGAGCGCGTTCTCGCAGGCGAGCATGATCCACGTGAACGATCCGACGTTCAACGAGCACATCTTCCGCGAGAACTTCAACATGCACACGTCGACGAGCCCGCAGTACGCGATGATCGCGAGCCTCGACGTGGCGCGCAAGCAGATGATGATGGAGGGCTACAAGCTGCTCTCCCGCACGCTCGCGCTCGCCATCGAAATCCGCGCGCAGATCAACTCGACGGACATGTTCCGGGTGCTGGATCTGGATGAGCTTCTCCCGGAAGAAGTAAAGGAAGACGGCATCCGGCTCGATCCGACCAAGGTGACCATCGACATCTCGCGCTGCGGGTACACCGTCGAGGATCTGCAGCGCGAGCTCTTCACGCGCTTCAACATCCAGGTCGAGAAGTCCACGTTCAACACGGTCACGCTGCTGCTCACGGTCGGCACGACGCGCAGCAAGGTCTCGCGCCTGTACGACGCGCTGATGCGCATTGCCCGCGAGGGCCGGGCGGCGCGCCGCCTCCACCAGTTCCCGGAGGTGCCGGAATTCACGCGCCTGCGCTGCCTGCCGCGCGACGCCTACTACTGCGGTGGCGAGGCAGTGCCGCTGGTGAACGAGAAGGAGAATCTGAACAAGGCGCTGATCGATCGGATCTGCGCGGACCAGATCGTGCCCTA
>JAABRB010000419.1 GCA_011391185.1 Betaproteobacteria bacterium | reverse complement strand
CGAGCTCGGCGCGATACCGGCGGAACGGGTGGCCCGACAGGTAGAAACCGAGGGCAGTCTTCTCCTCGGTCAACCGCTGCTGCTCATCCCACGGCTGAGTCGGCACGAGATCCGGACGGAGGAGCGTGGCTGCGTCGGCCTCGCCGAAGAGGCTGACTTGAGATGCGGCCCGCTCGCGCTGATCCGCGGCGTCCATCGCGATCCCGACCGATGCCAGCAGCTTGGCCCGGTCGGGATCGATCGAGTCGAACGCTCCCGCGCGGACCAGCGCCTCGACGACCCGGCGATTGACCATCCGCTTGTCGACCCGCTCGCAGAATTCGAAGAGGTCGCGGAACCGGCTGCCCGCCTGGCCGTCCGCACCGTCGCGGACCGCGACGATCGCGCCGATCGCCGACGCGCCCGTGCCTTTCACCGCTCCGAGCCCGTAGCGCATCGTTCGCCCGTCCACCGGGACGAACCGGTGATCCGACGAATTGATGTCGGGCGGCAGGACGGAGATTCCGTTGGCGATCGCGTCCTGATAGAACTGCTGCACCTTGTCGGTGTCGTCCATCGCGGCGGAAAGGTTCGCTGCCATGAAAGCGGCCGGATGGCGGGCTTTCATGTACGCGGTCTGATAGGCGACCAGCGCATACGCGGCGGCGTGCGACTTGTTGAAGCCGTACCCCGCGAACTTCTCCATCAGATCGAAGAGCTGTGTCGCCCGGCCCGGCGTGATGCCGTTCTGCTTCGCGCCCTCCACGAATGTCGTGCGGTGCTTCGCCATCTCCTCGGGAAGCTTCTTGCCCATAGCTCTCCGCAGCAGGTCCGCGCTGCCGAGCGAGTAGCCGCCGATCACCTGCGCAATCTGCATCACCTGCTCCTGGTAGACCATCACGCCGTACGTGGGCCCCAGGATCGGCTCGAGCCGCGGATCCGGATGCTCGACCCGCTGCCGGCCGTTCTTGCGCTCGATGTAGTCGGGGATCAGGTCCATCGGACCCGGGCGGTAGAGCGCGACGAGCGCGATCAGGTCCTCGAAGCGATCGGGCCGCGCGCGCTTGAGGAGATCGCGCATCCCGCGCGATTCGAACTGGAAGATGGCGGTCGTGTTCGCGGCCGCGAAGATCCGGTAGGCCTCGGGATCGTCGATCGGCAGTCCATCGAGCGTGAGCGTCGACCCGGGATCGAGTCGCTTCACGTAACGCAGCGTCCAGTCGAGGATCGTGAGCGTCGTCAGCCCGAGAAAATCGAACTTCACCAGGCCGACCGCCTCGACGCCCTTCATGTCGAGCTGCGAGACCACCGATTCGGACCCCTGCGCGGCGTAGAGCGGACAGAAATCCGTGAGCTTCCCCGGCGCAATGAGCACGCCGCCGGCGTGCATCCCGACGTTCCGGGTGAGGCCTTCGAGCTGCTCCGCAAGCGCGAGCAGCTCGCGGGTGTCCTCCTCGCTCGCCTCGCGATCGGCGAGCCGCGGCTCCATCTCGCGCGCCATGGCGAGCGTGATGAGCTTGCCCGGCTGGAACGGGATGAGCTTCGCGAGTTCGTCGGTGCGGCCGTAGCTCCACTCCATCACCCGTCCGACGTCGCGCACCACCGCCTTGGCCGCCATCGTGCCGAAGGTGGCGATTTGCGACACGCAGTCCGCGCCGTATTTCTTGCGCACGTAGTCGATGACGCGATCCCGGCCGTCCTGGCAGAAGTCGATGTCGAAATCCGGCATCGAGACACGCTCGGGATTGAGGAAGCGTTCGAAAAGCAGATCGTACTTGAGCGGGTCGAGATCGGTGATGCCGAGCGAGTAGGCGACCAGCGATCCCGCCCCGGAACCGCGCCCCGGTCCGACCGGCACGTCGTTCCCTTTCGCCCAGTTGATGAAGTCCGCAACGATCAGAAAGTACCCGGCGAACCCCATCTGGATGATCGTCTTCGCTTCGAAATCGAGGCGTTCCGCGTAGCGCGGGCGGCGCTGCTCACGCTCCGACGCATCCGGAAACAGTGCCCGCAGGCGCTGCTCGAGGCCGGTGCGCGCCGACTCCACGAGGAAGTCCTCGAGGGTGACGCCTTCCGGCGTCGGGAACCGGGGCAAACGGTTCGTACCGAGCTCCAGCTCGAGGCTGCAGCGCCTCGCAATCTCGACGGCGTTCTCGAGCGCCTCGGGAAAGTCCGCGAAGAGCGCGCGCATTTCCACCTGGGTCTTGAAGTAGCTCTGCTCGGTGAAGACTCGCGGCCGGCGCCGATCCGCCAGCACGTAGCCCTCGGCAATGCAGACGCGCGCCTCGTGTGCCTTGAACTCGTCGGGACGGACGAACTGCACGGGATGCGTCGCCACGACCGGCAGGCCGAGGTTTGCGGCAAGTTGCACGGCTCGCTCGATATAGGCCTCGGTCTCGCGATGGCCGGCCCGCTGCAACTCGATGTAGTAGGCGCCCGGAAAGATGTTCGCCCATTCGCGCGCCACTTTTTCGGCCTGGGCCGTGTTGCCCTGTACGAGCAGGCCGCCGACTTCGCCCGACAGCGCGCCGGAAAGCGCGATGAGCCCGCGGGCTCCCCCCTCGGCAAGCCAGGCCCGCTTGATCTCCGCCCGACCGCGGTACTGGTTCGTCAGCCATGCGCGCGTGAGCAGGCTGCAAAGCGTGTGATACCCCTCGCGCGATCGCGCGAGCAGCAGCAGACGCGCGGGCTTCTCCCGATCGGATTCGTTCTCGATCCAGACGTCGCAGCCGATGATGGGCTTCACGCCCGCCGCGCGCGCCGCCTTGTAGAACCTCACCATGCCGAACAGGTTGGCAAGATCGGTGATGGCGAGCGCACCCATGCCGTCGGCCGCGGCCTGGGCCACCGCATCCTCGATCCGCACGATGCCGTCCGCGATCGAGAATTCGGTGTGAACGCGCAGATGAACGAAGGCGGGGCTGGACATCGGGCGAAACGCTGGAACGTCGAAAGTCTACCACCGCGACCCCGTCCGTCCGCGCCCGGCATCGCATTGCTGTAGCCTTGCCGATCAACGCGTTACGAAACCCTTCCGGGCGCACGCCTCCCCGGGGAGTCCCGCGCCGCGTTAAAATGCCGTCATATCGACCGTCCGGACCACGTTTCCTGTCCGGACGGGTTAGTTCGGACCGGCTTGGCGGTAGTTCGGGCCGGCTTGGCCGGCTTGGCCGGCTTGGCCGGCTTGGCAATTGGGCCAAGCGCGGAAATTTTCTGTGCACGCCGAACCGGACTCGCGCGTTGCCTGGTGCAAGGGAGTGATGAGTTCATGCGTGATCGAAATTTTTCAGCCAGCGTGTCGCGACGAATGAGGGCAGGTCCACTCCTCCCGGTGGTGTCTTGCGTCCTTCTGGTCATGCTTGCGCAACTTGGCACTGGCGCGAGCGCGGAAGGCTCGGCCGCGCTCCTGGTCGCGCAGTCCGCGACCACGCCGGATCGCGCCAAGGAGATCGCGGCAGCCGACACGGAAATCCGCGTCGCGCGCGGCGAACTCGATACGGCACGGCGACGCTTCGAAGCCGGCCGCACGGCGAG
>JAABRB010000044.1 GCA_011391185.1 Betaproteobacteria bacterium | reverse complement strand
TGCCCCCTTGTTCCTTCCGGGGGATATACAAGGGGCTCCCCCCTTGTTCGTAAGAAGGATTTTTGTACTCGCGCAGAAGGACCTTCATCTGAAAGGCAATCCACGTCGATCAGGATGAGCGGTAGATCACGGGGAATTCGGGGGCGTCGAGCGGTTCGCCGTGGCGGAGATTCAGATCGGGAAAGGGCGGCGAGGTCTTGCCGCCGCGGTCCGCGAACGTTGCGTCGTCGCCCACCCAGCGCGCGGAGACCGCTCGGCGCCGCTCGGCGGAGCGGTTCGCCGGCGCGCCATGCACCGTGCGGAAGTGAAAGGCGAGCGCATCACCCGGCTGCATCGCCTCGCCGACAATGCGCAGCGCCGCGCGCTGCGCATCGATGTCCGGCAGCGCCGCGAAGTCGTCCTGCGCGTAGAGCGGTGTGCCGTCGAAGCGCATCGGCCGGAAATCCTTGCCCCAGCGGTGCGAGCCGGCCACGTATTCGGGCACCGTCTCGCGCGCGACCGCGTCGAGCGCGATCCAGAAGCTCACGCTCTGGCGGCCTTCGACGCAGTAGTACGGCTGGTCCTGGTGCCAGGGAGTCGGCATGCTCGTGCCGGGCTCCTTCACGAGCACGTGCTCGTGGAAAAAGCGCGCGGTGCGCGAGCCCATCAGCCGCGCAGCGAGCGCGGCGGCGGGCGACTCGTGGACGAAAGCGCGAAACTCCGGAATCCGCTGCCAGTTGCAGTAGTCCTGGAAGAATGGCGCCGAGCCGTCCTGCGGCCGGTAGGTGCGCTCGAACGGACTCGGGTCGGCCATGACCCGCGCGACGCCGGCGCGCAGCGGTTCGACCCATTCGCGAAAGAGATTCCGCAGGACGACGATGCCGTCCGTGCGGTACCGGTCGACCTCGCCCTGCTGGAGCGTCGCGGCCGCGGGGACTTTCATGTTCTGCCCTTGTGCATGGTTCCGACGAGATTCACGATCAGCCGGACGATCGCAAGCGCAGTGATGCCGTTCGTGTCGAGCGACGGATAGTGCTCCGCGAAGTTGATGCCGACCACCGTGCCCCGCTGCGCGAGACCGGTGAGAAGATCGACCGCTTCGTCGAACGACAGTCCGCCCGGGAGCGGTGCGCTGGTGCCCGGCATGACCGACGGATCCATGCCATCGCAATCGAAGGCGACATAGTAACGCTCGCCCGGCGGAAACTCGGCAAGCACGCGCTCGGTTCCCGCACGGCGCAGCTCGCGCGCGGTGACGATGGCGTTCCCGCGTGCCAGCGTCGCGCGCACGTCATCCGGTCGCGCGCTCCCGACTCCTCGGGCGCCACAGTGGACGATGCGCTTCACCCACGGCATCTCGGCGGCGCGGCGCATCGGGCTCGAGTAGCCGTCGCGAATCCCGTCGACCTCGTCGCGATAGTCGATGTGCGCGTCGATCTGCAGGATGTGCAGCGGTCCGTGGCCCTCGAAGGCACGCAGCGCGAGGGCGGTCGTGGAATCGTCCCCGCCGAGCACGATCGGGAGCGCGCCGGCGGCGAGGATCCCGCGGACGGCATCGGTCGCGCGCGCAGCGCTGCCCGGCAGGTCGCGCGGATCGGCCGTCACGTCGCCGCAGTCCGCAAGCGCGAGGTCGCCGTGCGCGGCGAGCGAACAACCGAGGTCGAAGTCATGGTGGTCGAGCATGCGACCGAAGCGTGCCGACCGTTCGCGAATGGCGCGCGGCGCATCCGCAACGCTCGGTGCGATGTTGCGAACCGTGTAGGGAACGCCGTGCGGAATCCCGAGCACCGCAAAGCGTGCGGCGAGTCGGTCGATCTCGACGAGCGGCGCAGACAGGAAAGTCGCGCCGCCGGTCGGCATCGCCAGGGCCTGCGTCACCGGTCGCCTCCGGGCTCCGGTGCACCGAGGGCAGCGGAGACGAGTTGCGCCTCCCGCACCACCAGTCCGCCAAAGCGGTCGATGTCGACTTCGCTGATCCGGTACGACGGGCCGGTGATGCTGAGCGCCGCGGCGATATCGCCGCCGGGGCCATGCACCGGCGCGGCAATTGCGGTCACGCCGCGCTCGAGCGTGTCGCGCCGCGCGACGAAACCCTTGCGGTTCACGTGTCCCCTAAGCGCCTGGCCGACCGCCGTCTTGCCGAGCGGCAGCGTGCGCCCGAGCCATGACGCATGATGAATGCTGTGCGCGCTCACGGTCTGACGCAGATAGATCGCGTGTCCGGCATCCGCGCGGACCGCGAGGTTGGCGGTCTCGCCGCTCTGCTCGGACAGGCGCCGCAAATGCGCCGCCGAAAGATCGTAGATGCTCGAACCCCGCACGGCGGCGAGTCCGATCTGCAGCAGACGACCGCCCGCCGCGTAGCCGCCGGTCGCGGCGCGTTGCACGAACCCGCTGTGCTCGAGCGTGGCGAGCAGGCGCGCCACCGTGCTCACCGGGAGTGCGGCAGTGCGGGCGAGCTCGGACAGCGTTGCCCCGTCCCGCTCTTGGCCGACCAAGGCGAGCAGATCGAAAGCACGCTGCACGGCGCGCACGGGCAGCGGATCGCTGCGCAGCGCGGGTCGCGGCGCCCGGCGCGGCCGACCGCGCCCGCGGGCACTCGCGGCGCTCGACCCGATGATCGAAGCGGTCGCGGCACCTGAATGTGCGGCTTGCCTTTTTGCCATCACGTGGAATATTATTCCACACCATGGCAAAGCGCAACGCCGATCTCAACGCCGATCTATTGGTCGTCCACGCGGCCGAGCTCGTCACCTGCCGCGGTCCGGCCGAGGGCATCCGGGGCGCCGCGCTGCAGGGTATCGAGACAATCGCCGACGGCGCGCTCGCAATCCGGGGCGGCCGTATCCTCGCGGTCGGCCCCACCGCCGAGGTCACGCGGAAGTTCACCGCGGCTGTCACCATTGACGCGACCGGCCGGCTGGTGAGCCCGGGATTCGTCGATCCGCATTCGCATCTGCTCTACGGCGGAACGCGGCACGAGGAATACGAAGCGAAAGTCACGCAGCGCACGCCGGCACGGCGGCTCGATGGCGGCATTCGCTTCACCGTGCGCAAGACGCGCGAGACCCCCGACGCGGCGCTGGTCGACCAGGCACTCGCCGACCTCGACACGATGCTTCTGCACGGCACGACGACCCTCGAGGCCAAGACCGGTTACGGGTTGGAGCGCGACGAGGAGCTGCGTCTGCTGCGGCTCACGGCAGGACTGCGCCACACGGTGGATGTGATTCCAACGTACCTCGCCCTGCACGTTTTGCCGGAGGAATACGCCGACCGGCGCGCCGACTATCTGCGCGTGGCGCTGAGTGGGCTCGAGGAGGCCGCCGGGCTCGCCCGATTCTGCGACGTCTCCTGCGATCCGCTCTGCTTCACGTTCGACGAATGCATGCAGGTCGGCGAGGCGGCACGCGCGACCGGAATGCGAATCCGGGTGCATGCCGATCAGTTCGGCGACGCGCGCGGCGCACTGGTTGCGGCGCGACTGCAAGCTGCCTCGGCCGACCATCTTGACTACGCGAGCGATGCGGGATTCCGCGCGATGGCTGCGGCCGGCACGGTGGCGACGTTCCTGCCGGGCGTCGCGCTGCACCTGTGCGAGATGACGCCGCGCTTTGTGCCCGAGGGGCTTGGCGACGCGGAGAAAGCCTTCCTGCCGCTCGTCGTGCGGCGGGCGATCGAGGCCGGCGTGACGGTCGCCCTCTCGACCGATTTCAATCCGGGAAGCTGCCCGACGCCGTCGATGCAGATGGTCATGGCGCTCGCCGCGCGGCTCTTCCGGCTCGGTTATGCGGAAATCTGGAACATGTGCACGCTGAATGCGGCGTGCTCGCTCGATCTCGCGGACGACCGCGGCAGCCTGGAGGCGGGCAAGCGCGCCGACGTCGTCATCTGGAATGTTCCGGCGCACGGACTGGTCGTCAACCGGTTCGGCGTGAACCTGGTCGACACGGTCGTTGCGAACGGAAGGATCGTGGTAGAAAAGGGCCGCATCAAGGGTTCGCGCCGGTGCAGTCCGGCGCCGAGTCCACGAGCGGCCGCAGTCCGGGCCTGAGCGAAGCCCGGAACGTTCTAGCACCATCTCGAAATCACGGCCATGGTTCTTCTTGCGAGAGGCGTCGTACGAACAAGGGGCGAGCCCCTTGTATATTCCCGTTTGCGACGGTAGTCATGTTTTGAGATAGGTTTTAGTCCCGCTCAACCGGTACCAAGGAGGAGGTCACATGAGGTTCACATCCGGCACCAGACTGTTACTCGCAGCCGCGCTTGGCGCAGCGCTCGCCGCGCCAGCCGCGGCCCAGACGATCAAGATCGGGTTTCACGTGCCGCTCACCGGCTTCGCCGCCGCGGACGGCAAGTCGGCGCTCAATGGCGCCGAGCTCGCCGTGGAACAGATCAATGCGGCGGGCGGTGTGAACGGCCGCAAGCTCGAGCTCGTGGTCCAGGACGACCAGGCCAAGGCCGATCAGGCGGTGCCGCTCGCCAACAAGTACATCGGCGAGGGACTCAAGATCGTGGTGTCGGGCAGCTACTCGGGACCGACGCGCGCCGCCGCGAGCGTCTTCCAGACCGCGCAGATCCCGTACATCTCGTCCTACGCCATCCACCCCGACATCACTCGCGCCGGAAACTACGTGTTCCGTACATCGTTCATGGGCGAGGTCCAGGGCCGCGCGGCCGCGAAGTTCATCGGCGACATGATGAAAAAGAGGAACGTCACGCTCATCACTCTCAACAACGACTTTGGCCAGTCGCTTGCGGCGGGTTTCAAGGAGGTGGCCGGAAAATTCGACGTGAAGGTGGGCAACGAGTACACGTACGCGATGGGCGACCGCCAATTCGGGTCGATCGTCGCAAGCGTGAAGCGCGACAATCCGGACATGCTCTATGTCTCTGGATACTTCTTCAACGGCGGCCCGCTCGTGGCGCAGCTGCGCGCCGGCGGCGTCACCACGCCGATCCTCGGGACGGAGGGCTTCGACACGCACAATTTCATCAAGATCGCCGGGCCGGCTGCCGAAGGCGTCATGATCACCACCTCGCTCGATCGGGACAGCACGTCGCCCGCGGTGCGGACGTTCATCGACGACTACGAAAAGAAGTTCAATACACCCGCAGACATGGTGGCGGCCAGCACGAACACCGCCATCAAGGTCGCGGCGGCCGCGCTCGCCAAGGCGGGTCCGGACGATCCGGCCAAGATCCGGAATGCGATTGCGGCCACCAAGGATTTCCAGGTCGCCACCGGGAAGATCAGCTTCAATGAGCTCGGCGAGGTCTACAAGGCTGCGCAGATCCAGGTGATCAAGGGCGGGAAGTTCCACCATCAGGCCACCATCGACGATCCGGTGCTGCTCGCGCCGCCGACGAAGTGATGCGACGGTAGCCGCGCGGTTCCTGGGAAATTTTCCCCTCCTTTTCAAGGAGGGGTGGCCGCAGAGCGGCCGGGGTGGTTGAAGCTTCGATTCGAGGCCGCCACCACCCCGCCGCCTCCGGCGGCACCCCTCCTCGGAGAGGAGGGGAACAACCTCTTCCTCGACGCTCACACGATGTACTACGCCGAACTCCTTCTCGTCGGCCTGATCTGGGGCTGCACCTACGCGATGATGGCGCTTGGCCTCACGCTGGTGTACGGACTGCTGCGGATCCTGCACGTTGCGCAGGCGACGGTGTTCACGCTCGGCGCATACGTCGGACTGCTCGCCGCGAATTACACGGGAAGCCTCGCGATCGCATTCCTCGCCGGCGCGGTCGCCGCCGGCGCGCTGGGGCCGCTCATCTACCGGCTGGTCTACCAGCCGATTCTCGACCGGCCGCCGTTCGTCGCGCTCGTGGCATCGATCGGCGTCCTGATTGCCATGGAGGACGGCTTCCGCCTGCTCTTCGGGCCGTACGGTCTCTCGTTCGAGCACAACACCTGGTTCGCGACGACCTTCAGCTTCGCGGGGATGACGATGAACCTCGTGCAGATCTGGATGGTCGTCGCCGCCGTCGTGCTCCTGTCGGCGTTCGCGCTGTTTGCGACGCGCACGCGCGCGGGCGTCGCCTGGCGCGCCACCGTTTCCGATCCGCCGATGGCCGAGAGTTTCGGCGTCAGCGTCGCCGGTGTGCGCTACACCAACTTTCTCATCGCCTCGGTGCTGGCAGGCATTGCCGGAGTACTCGTCGGCCTGCTCAACAACCTGGTCGAGCCCGGTATGGGCAGCGTGATTGCCTACAAGGGGCTCGCCATCATCGTTCTTGGTGGCCTGGGGAGCGTCGCGGGAACGCTCGTCGCCAGCCTGACCCTCGGCGTGGTCGAAAGCTTCGGCACGGTCTTCCTCGACAAGGTGCTTGACCGCGACGCAATCGCCTTCCTGTTCCTGATCATCGTGCTGATGATCCGGCCGCAAGGCCTCCTCGGAAAACGCTGACGGGACAGCGCTGATGGATTACTACCTTTCGGTTGCCACGTTCGCCGCGCTGAACGTCATCCTCGCGGTCGGCCTCAACCTGATCAGCGGATTCTGCGGCCAGGTGAGCCTTGGCCATGCCGCGTTCTACGGACTGGGCGCATACGCCGCCGCACTGTGCTCGGTCGCCGGCCTGCCGTTCCCGATCGCGATCCTCGCCGGTGTGCTCGTGGCGGGCGTTTTCGGAATCGTGGTCGGGTTCGCGGCGCTGCGGGTGCGCGAGGATTTTCTCGCCATCGTCACGATGGGCGTCGGGTTTCTCTTTCTCGGCGCGGTGCGCAAGCAGCCCTGGTTGGGCGCCGAGATGGGCATCGCGAAGATCCCGTCGCCACTCGACAAGTGGGGCTATGCGGCGCTCGCGATCGGCGCTGCGGTCGCGCTCGTGGCGCTCAGCCTGCATGTCCGGCGCAGCTGGATGGGGCGCGCGTTCGGCGCGGTGGCGCAGGACGAGGACGCTGCGCGCACGATCGGCATCGACGTCGCCGGCTACAAGATCGCCGCATTCTTCCTCGGGACCGCAGCCGCCGGTCTCGCAGGAGGAATCTATGCGCACATGACGCAGCTCATCATCCCGGATACCTTCAACTTCATCCAGTCGATCACGATCCTTGCCATGGTGGTGATCGGCGGCATCGGCTCGACGCTCGGCGTCGTTGCGGGCGCGATCCTCCTCACGCTGATGCCCGAGCTCTTCCGGTTCATCAACGACTACAAGCTGCTCGTGTACGGCGGGCTGCTGCTCCTGGTGATGCGCTTCAGCCCGGGCGGCCTCGCGGGCCTCCTGCAGCGCGTCGGTGTGAGGCTCGCGTGACGTTGCTTGCGGCGCGCAATCTTTCGATCGCTTTCGGGGGCGTGCACGCGGTCGAAGACGTCTCGCTCGCCGTGGAGAAGGGTGAGCTGGTCGGGCTGATCGGTCCCAACGGGGCGGGGAAGACCACGCTGCTCAGGCTGCTCACCGGAATCTTTCCGCCCGACACGGGCCACGTGTTCTTCGCGGGTCGTGACATCACCCGCATGCCGATCCATCGCCGCGCGCAGCTCGGCTTCGTACTCACTCACCAGATCGTGCGTCCGTTCCGCGACATGACGCTCGCCGAAAACGTGATGATGGCTGCCGACGGCGAGGTCACGGCCTCGCCCTGGAAGGCGCTCGTCGCGGTGAATTCGCGCCGCGCGCGGGACCGGGCGCTTGCGCTCCTCGAGCGGCTCGGCATTGCCGACGCCGCGGACAAGCTCGCCCGCAACGCGCCGCTCGGCTACCTCAAGCGCATGCAGGCCGCGCGCGCCCTCGCGCTCGAGCCACGGCTCCTGATGCTCGACGAGCCGCTGGCGGGGCTGAACCAGACCGAGGCGAAGCGTTTCGCAGACCTGATCGTCGACCTCAATGCCGACGGGATCACCATCGTTCTCGTGGAGCACAATCTCGGCGAGGTGACCCGCATCGCACGGCGGCTGCTCGTGCTGCACAACGGCTCGGTGCTCGCGGAGGGCGAGCCGCGCGCGGTCATGGCGCGGGCGGACGTGCGCGATGCCTACCTGGGGGCGGACGCACATGCTTGAGCTGAAGGGGTTCGGCTGCGGCTACGGGCTGGTGCAGGCGGTCGAGGGTCTCGATCTCGCGGTCAATGCGGGCGAGATCACGGCGCTGCTCGGCCCGAACGGCGCGGGCAAGACCTCGACGATCATGGCGATCGCCGGGCACGTGGAAACGCACGCGGGCACCGTCGAGCTGCTCGGTGAGGACGTCACGCGTCTCGCGCCCGCGGAGCGCACCCGGCGCGGGATTGCGCTTGCGCCGGAGGGGCGGCGCATCTTTTCAGATCTCACCGTCGCAGAGAATCTTCTCGTCGGCGGGTATACCCATACGAAGGCCGAAGCGCGGCAAACCCGGGAGTCGGTGCTTGCGCTCTTTCCGCGCCTCGCCGAGCGTCTCGGCCAGCGCGCGGGCTTGATGTCGGGCGGCGAGCAGCAGATGCTCGCGATCGGACGTGCGCTCATGGCGCGCCCGAAGCTCCTGCTCGTGGACGAGCTCTCGCTCGGACTCATGCCGGCAATGGTCGACATCTGCTTCAAGGCAGTGATCGCGCTCAAGCGCCAGGGCATGGGTGTGCTGCTCGTCGAGCAGAACACCAAGCGCGCGCTGGCGGCGGCCGATCGCGTCGTTGTCCTCGTCTCGGGCCGCAAGGCCTACGAAGCGGATGGCGAGCAGGCGCGCCGCGACCCCGAGATGGTCGACTCGTTTCTGGGACTCAAGGAGATGGCATGAGCGTCGGTCCACGGCATGTGAAGGCGCAGCGCGGGACGACGCTCCGCTGCAAGGGCTGGCGGCAGGAGACGATCCTGAGACTGCTGGAGAACAACCTCGAGAACGCCGAGAACCCGGAGGCGCTCGTCGTCTACATGTCGGTCGCCAAGGCCGCGCGCGACTGGGAATCCTACGATCGCATCGTGCACGCGCTCCGGCACCTGGCGGAGGGCGAGACGCTCGTCATGCAATCGGGCAAGCCGATCGGCGTGTTCCGGACGCGCGCCGACGGCCCGCTCGTGGTCATGGCGAACGGCAATCTCGTTCCGGCGTGGTCGAGCGACGACCAGGTGGACGAGTTCGTCGCGAAGGGGCTCACCATCGTGCCGGGATTCACCGCCGCGGCCTGGCAGTACATCGGCAGCCAGGGCATCGTGCAGGGCACATACGAGACATTCATGGCGTGCGCGCGCGAGCATTTCGGCGGCACGCTGCGCGGCCGCTGGGTGATGACGGGCGGGTGCGGCGGCATGGGCGGCGCGCAGCCGCTCGCGGGGCTCATGGCGGGCGCCGCGACGCTCGTCGTGGAGGCCGACGCGGCGAAGATCCAGCGACGCGTCGACACCGGCTATTGCCAGCACCTGGTGCGCAATCTCGACGACGCCCTGGCGCTCGTCGACGCGGCACGGTCAAAAGGTGAGGCGGTGTCGGTCGGACTGGTCGGCAACTGTGCCGACGTGCTGCCCGAGCTCCTGCGCCGAAATCTCGTCCCGGACATAGTCACCGACCAGACCTCGACCGAGCTCGTCGGCGGCTACGTTCCCGCCTCGCTGCCGCTCGAGGAAACGAAGCGCCTGTGGGCCGCTGAGCCCGAGAGCGTCAAGCCGCTCGCGTACGAGTCCATGCGGCTGCACGTCGACGCAATGGCCGAGTTGCAGAGTCGCGGCGCGATCGTGTTCGAGTACGGCAACAACATCCGCAAGCGCGCGACGGTCGGCGGAGCGAAGCGTGCGTTCGAGATCCCGTCGTTCGTGGATCTCTTCATCCGCCCCTATTTCTGCGAGGGCATCGGCCCGTTTCGCTGGATCGCGATCTCGGGCGAATCCGCGGACATTCATGCCATCGACGCGCTCATCGAACGCGAGTTTTCCGCCAACGAGCAGATCTGCGCCTGGATCGCGAAGGCCCGTGAGCACGTGAAGTTCCAGGGCCTTCCGGCGCGCATCGGCTGGCTCGGTCACGGCGAGCGCACCCGGCTGGCGCTGCTTGTGAATGGGATGGTGGCGCGCGGCGAGGTGTCAGGACCGATCGCTTTCACGCGCGACCACCTGGACGCGGCGTCGGCAGCAATGCCTTACCGTGAAACCGAGAACATGCGCGATGGCAGCGACGCCGTCTCCGACTGGCCGATCTTGAATGCCCTCCTGAACGGTGCCGCCGGCGCCGACCTCGTCACGGTGCACCAGCTCTGCGACTACGGTCAGAGCGCGGGCGTCACCCTCGTTGCAGACGGCACGCGCGAATCGGCGGCACGTATCGAGCGGGTGCTCGACTGTGACACGGGCCTCGGCGTGCTGCGGCTTGCGGACGCAGGATACGAAACGGCGGTTGCCGCAAAAGCGCGGCACGGCCTCGGACTATGACGCGCAAACCTTGGATTGGTCGCGGCTCGATTGTCCGCGACTGACTGGTCGGCCTCTACCTGGCCGTGCACTTGCCGACGGTCTTGCGGTCCGTGAACTGGCATTCGCCCTGCATGGGCGGCATCAGGCTGTCACTCTGCCCGGCTTTCGCACAAGTCTGGACGGTCATGCCCGGCATGCGCATGCCCTCCATGGCCATGCTCGAGGTGACTTCCCAGAGATTGTCGGGTTCCGTCTGGGCGAAGCCTGGGCCCGCCCCGGTGAACCAGATGCCGCTGGCGAGCACAGCGAATACACGGATCTGCATGAGATTCTTGCTCCGTAGTGGATAAGCAATCGTGCAGACCTTGTTCGCCTCCATCGGGTGCGGCAACTCGCCGCCGAGCCGCGGGCCGGCGCGAATTCTAGCGCAATGCGGGGCATTGCAGGCCGGAGGAAACGGCACGGGCGACTTTACCGGGCGACCGGAACGCTTTAGTCTAGGCCCGGATCAGGACATATGGCGGAGACGGATATGGCAAAGGCAAGCACGATCGAAATACCCCGCGTGGACCACATCGGGATCCGGGTGAAGGATCTGGATCGCGCAATGAAGTTCTACTCGGTGCTCGGATTCACGTTGCACGCCAAGGCGACGAACGACGCCGTGGCGATCGTCAAGAACGCGAACGATGTCGAGCTGAATCTCATCTACAACGCGAACGCCGACGTTGGCGGGAAGAACATCCTCATGGACGTGGGAGAGAAGTACCCCGGCTATACCCACGTTGCGCTGCGCGTCGCGTCCATCAAGGCGACGATCGAGACGCTGCGGGAGCACGCCATCCGCATCACTCAGGGCCCGGTCGCCTTCGGGCGGGACGGGCACGTCTCGGTGTTCGTGCGCGACCCGGATCTGAACGTCGTCGAACTCCGCGGCCGCCAGGAGGATCTCTCCTCGCTCGGCGGCGTGGTGGAGTACGTTCCGGTGAACTAGGTATCTTTCCCCTCCTCTCCGAGGAGGGGTGCCCGCGGAGCGGGCGGGGTGGTTGGGGTTCTGCACAGGCTCTGGAACACCACCCCGGCGCTTCGCGCCACCCCTCCTCGGAGAGGAGGGGATGCACCACCCCGGCGCTTCGCGCCACCCCTCCTCGGAGAGGAGGGGATGCACCACCCCGGCGCTTCGCGCCACCCCTCCTCGGAGAGGAGGGGATGAACTCCAGGCCCACAACTCGAGGAGGAACCATGGCCAAGGCCAAGAGGAAGGACGTCGTCTCCGACAAGCTCTATTCGCGGGTCGTGGGCGGCAAGGCGCTGTTCCCGCATGCCGTGTCGGTCGAGGGCAAACGCATGATCTTTCTGTCCGGGCAGCTTGCCTGGGACAAGGCAGGCAACCTCGTCGGCAAAGGCGACATGCGGGCGCAGTTCCGCCAGGTGTGCGAAAACCTCAAGGAGGCGCTCATCGCGTCGGGCGCGGGGCTCGAGGACATCGTGAAGACCAACACCTTCGTCACCGACATGGGCGAGTTCTTCAAGTGCGTGGACATCCGGCACGAGTATTTCGGACCCGGCTGGCCGACCAGCACCACCGTCGAGGTGAGCAAGCTCGCGGTGCCCGACGCCACGGTCGAGATCGAGGCGATCGCGATGGTCGACTAGCCGACGTCATCCCCGCGAAAGCGGGGATCCATCCGCGTCTGGAGTATTCCGATCTGGATTCCCGCCCCCCGATAGCCCCGCTCGGGGGCAGGCTGCGCGGAAATGACCGGCTACTTCGGAACTTCCCCAGCTGATCCGTGGATCTTTCGCATCCTTCCCACAAGCACCTGACGCCCGCGCAGCACGTCGCCACGTCCGGAGAGATCCTCCGCTACGCGGCGACGGCCTGTGCCGGGAAGATCGGCCTCGTGGACGGCAATCGGCACTGGACGTTTGCAGAAATCGACGGCCTGGCCAATCAGTTCGCGAACGCTGTCGAATTCGAGCTGACCGGCGCCGCAGGGCGGATCGGCATCATGGCGCGCAATTCCGCCGAATACGTCTTCGCCCACTTTGGCGCGGCCCGCACGGGAAGGGTGTGCATCAATTTCCCGACGCGGAGCACCGTCGACGATTTCGTGCATGCGGCAACCCTGACAAGACCCGCAATCCTGGTCGTCGACGCTGCCACCGCCGCGATCGTCGTGGCGGCACGGCACGCGCTCGACACGCCGCCGAAGCTGCTCTGCATCGACGATATCGAGATGCCGGGCGCAGTTTCGTTCAGGGAATTCATCCGCGACCGATCCGTTGCGGCGCCTGACATCGCGGTCGACCCCGATGCGCCGGGGTCGATCGTCTTCACCGGCGGCACGACGGGACGCCCGAGAGCGGCGCTTTCGACGCAACGCGCGCGGGCGGTGTCGGCGATGGCCGGCGTCGAGGACTTCCGGATCGACAGCGATGTCGTGGCCGGATTCACCGTGCCGTTCTCCCATGCGGCCGGGCTCTTCTCGTGGTTCCAGCCCGCGGTGCTCGCGGGATGCACGGGCGTCATCGTGCCGAAGTGGGACCCTGCGCTGCTCATGCCGCTCGCTGAGCGGAATCGGATCTCGATGATCTTCGCCGTGCCCGCCCAGCTCGCGATGCTCTTGAACCATCCCGACTTCGAGCCGGCGCGGCTGCGATCGCTCGTGACAATCGTGCTGGGCGGCGCGCCTGCGCCGCGCGATCTGATCGAGCGGGCGGAATCCGCCATGCCCTGGCTGACCTGCGCACGCGCCTATGGATCGACGGAGACCGGCCACCTGGCTGCGCAATTCAGGGCAGACCGCGAGCACGTGTACGAGGGCGTGAACCAGCCCGGCGGTCGCCTGGAGATCGAGATCTTCAAATCGCCCGGTGTGGCGGCCGCGCCCGGGGAGATCGGCGAAGTGGCAACGCGCGGGCCGCACCTCATGCTCGAGTATCTCGGCGACGCCGCGGCGACGTCGGACTACTTCAAGCCGGGTGGCACCGACGGGCGCTGGGGCTGGATGGGCGATCTCGCGATGAAGCACGCAGGGTACATCAGCCTGGTGGGGCGCTCGAAGGACATGATCCTGTCGGGCGGCTACAACATCTATCCCGGCGAGCTGGAGGAGGTGCTGCTCACTCATCGCGATGTCGCCGAGTGCGCGGTATTCGCGATGCCCGATCCGACCTGGGGCGAGCTGCCGGCCGCGGCCGTGGTGGGCCGTGGCCCGGCGCCCGATGCCGACGACATGATGGCGCACGTCGGACAGCGCGTCGCCCGGCACAAGCGCGTGCGCAGGATCTTCTTCGTCGACCGGATTCCGCGCACACCGGCGGGGAAGGTCCAACGCCACATCCTCAAGCGGCAGTGCCTCGGTGATTGATGTCACCGGCCGCGGCGGAGCCGCCTCGAAGCGTTCGCGCTTGACCGGGGCGAATGTGCCGCGCGAGACTTGGCCGATACGGAAGGAGACACCATGACCGCTCCGATTCCTCGCGCCGCGTTCAGTCACGTCGGGATTCACGTTCACGATCTTCCCGGGATGGAGGACTTCTATACCCGGTTTCTGGGTCTCGTCGCCACCGACCGCGGTCCGCTCGACACTTCGCTCGGGATGCTGGATTTCGTCTTTCTCTCGCGTGACCCACGCGAACACCATCAGCTCGTGCTGGCCTCCGGGCGTCCGGCCGGGACGCCGTTCAACGTGTTGAACCAGATTTCGTTCCGCCTCGAGTCGCTCGCCGACTTGCGCGCACTCCACGAACGATTGAGAGATTTTCCCGTCACCGATGTGGTGCCCATCAACCACGGCAATGCGCTGAGCGTCTACTTCCGTGATCCGGAAGGTAACCGGGTGGAGCTCTTCATCGATACGCCCTGGTACGTCAACCAGCCACTGCGAATCCAGTTCGATTTCGCCGCGTCGGACGAGTCCCTGATGCGGTGGGCCGAGGAGACTGCGCGGAAGCTGCCTGGCTTCCGTCCCATCGGCGAATGGCGGCGCGAGATGGGCGCCCGAATGGGTCTCGAATAATCGCGTCCCGGTCTGATACGATCGGCAGCTACCCGCAACCGGAGGCGATTCAGCAATGACGAAGTTTGCGCTCGGCCAGTCCGTTTCCAGAATCGAAGATCTCACGCTCGTCAGGGGTGCCGGACGCTATTCGGACGATGTGCGCCTGGAGAACGAGGCGCACGCCTTCGTGCTCCGATCGCCCCACGCCCACGCGCAGCTTCTGCGCGTCGATGCGACCGCAGCGCGCAAGGCACCCGGCGTGCTCGCCGTCCTGACCGGTGCCGACGTGAAGGCTGACGGTCTGGGCGACATCCCCTGCATGATCCCGCTCAACAACGCCGACGGAACGCCGCGCGGCGAGACGCCGCGACCGGTGCTCGCGACCGGGCGCGTCCGGCACGTCGGCGATCCGGTCGCCCTGGTGGTCGCGGAAACGCTCGCGCAGGCGAAGGACGCCGCCGAGCTCGTCGAAGTCGATTACGAGCCGCTGCCGGCCGTTGCGGACGCCCACGCCGCGACCCAGGCGGGCGCGGCGCAGGTCTGGCCGGCGATCGACCGGAACGTCTGCTTCGACATCCTCCAGGGCGATGCGAAGGCGGTCGACCAGGCGTTCAGCCAGGCGAAGCACGTGGTGAAGCTCACGCTCATCAATAATCGCGTCGTCGCGAATTCACTCGAGCCCCGTGCGGCGCTTGCCGACTACGATCCGGCCACCGACCGCTCGACGCTCTACACGCCGACGCAGGGGCCGCACAAGATCCTCAGCCAGCTCGTCGACCCGATCCTGAAAGTCGATAAGCAAAAGCTCCGCGTCGTCTCCGGGAACGTGGGCGGCGCGTTCGGCATGAAGATCTTCGTCCATCCCGAGCAGCCGCTCGTCGTGTGGGCGTCGCGCCGGCTCAAGCGGCCGGTGCGCTGGACCGGCGACCGGAGCGAGAGCTTTCTCTCGGATGCCCAGGGACGGGACAACTACTCGATCGCCGAGCTGGCGCTCGACGCCGACGCGAAGTTCCTGGCGCTGCGCGCCACGACGTACGCGAACATGGGCGCCTACCTGTCGAACTTCGGGCCGTTCATCCCGCAGCTCGCGTTCGTGGTCCTCTCGAGCGTATACCGCATTCCGGCGATCGCGCTGAACGTCAAGGGGATCGTCACCAACACCGTTCCGGTCGACGCTTATCGTGGCGCCGGCCGACCGGAAGGGATCTACCTCACCGAGCGCATCGTCGATGTCGCGGCGCGCGAGCTCGGTATCGGGCCGGACGAGATCCGCCGCCGCAATTTCATCGACACGTTTCCCTACAAGAC
>JAABRB010000418.1 GCA_011391185.1 Betaproteobacteria bacterium | reverse complement strand
CGCGACCATCGCTTTCGCGAGCCCCCAGCCCACGGGTGACCAGGCCACCCACCCCGGCTGCACGACGGCAAGCCGGCAGGCTTCCATCACGAACCCGGTCAGGACGATCACGCACAGGATCGCGAGCGCGTAGGCGAACTTTCCGGTCGGCTCGATGCGCGACGGACGCAGGACGAAACGCCGCCACACCGCCATGCCGAGCCCGACCAGGAGGAACAGCCCGAACAGATCCAGGGTCAACTCGAAGGCCAGGTAGAACGGGCCCTGCAGGATCCGAACGTCGAACAGGAGCCGCGTGATCTCCCAGTCGATCGTCGCGAGTACCGTTCCGGTGAAAAGCACCAGGAATCCCCAGAACATCGTGGCGTGCATGACGCCCGGGTAGGACTGCCCGAGGATGCGGGACTGGAGCAGCACCTCCTTCACCAATCGTGCGACCCGCACCGGAATCCGGTCCCAGCGCATCTCCGGTCCGCCCTTCCGCCACACCGCGATCCGCCGCCAGACACCCCAGGCGAAGATCGCCATCGCGATCGCCCCGCCCGCGTAGACACCGACGATCGCCCACAGGGGGATGTTCCAGAATGTCTCGCGAATCGGGATCTCGCCCATACAGGCCGAGCATCGTTTGGCGTTCCCGGCGGTGTCAAGACGCCTGGATCAAGAGAACGCGCTGCCGCCTGCACTATACTGAGTGTCTGCTGGCGGGCGTCTGTACCGGGTAAGCCCCCCGCCTTTCGCCCATGATCGATCACCTCGACCACCTCGTCCTCACCACACGCGACCCCGAGCGTTGTGTCGACTTCTATACGCGCGTGCTGGGCATGCGACTCGAGCCCTTCGGCGAGGGACGCACCGCCTTCCGGTTCGGCGACCAGAAGATCAACCTGCACGTCGCCGGCAAGGAATTCGAGCCCAAGGCCGACCGGCCCACGCCCGGGAGTCTCGACCTCTGCTTCATCGCATCCGTGCCGCTGTCCGAAGTCGTGCAGCGCCTGAACGATTCCGGCGTGCCGATCATCGAAGGGCCGGTGCGCCGAACTGGCGCGGCGTTTCCGATCACGTCGGTCTACGTGCGCGACCCGGACATGAACCTGATCGAGATCGCGGAGCGTGCCGATGACCGTTGACATCGAAGCCCTGCGAAAGTGGGTCGGGCGTAGCGAGACGGGGAACGACGTCGTGACGACGTTTCCGGTGGCCGCCATGACCGCAACCCTCGACCGGGACGACCCGCCCCCGCGCAATGGCGACGTGCTGCCGCCGCTCTGGCACTGGCTGTACTTCCTGCCGGTCTATCGCCATTCGGAGGCGGGACCGGACGGGCATGCGCGACGCGGTGGGTTCCTGCCACCCGTGCCGCTGCCGCGCCGGATGTGGGCGGGCAGCCGCGTCCAGTTCCAGCGACCGTTGCGGGTCGGCGAGCCGATCCGGCGGGTCTCCACCATCAAGAACGTCACGCACAAGGCGGGCCGCAGCGGCGATCTCGTCTTCGTCGTCGTGCAGCACGAGGTCAGCACTGCTGACCGGATCGCCATCTCCGAGGAACACGACATCGTCTATCGGGAAGCGCCGCGCAGCGGCGACCGGCCGACAGAGTCCGCATTGGCCTCCTCTACTGCGCCCGCCGATGCGCCCTGGCAACGCATCGTGCGACCCGATCCCTTGCTCCTGTTCCGGTATTCGGCGCTCACGTTCAACGGCCATCGCATTCACTACGACCGCTCGTACGTCACGCAAGTCGAAGGGTACGCGGGGCTGGTGGTACACGGCCCGCTACTCGCGATGCTCATGCTCGACCTCGTGCGCCGCGAGCGCCCGGACGCCAGCATCACCCATTTTGTCTTTCGCGCCCTCCGACCGGTGCTCGACACCGCGCCGTTCACGGTGTGCGGATCGCCGCAATCCGGCACCAACGAAGTCGCGCTCCGGGTACTGGGAGCGGATGGCGCCCGCGCAATGGAAGGCAGCGCGACGCTCGCCTGAATCCCTTTTAGAGGATTCAATGCACTCGAAGCTCGACAAGTTTCCCGAGATCCGCGCGCCGGTCCGCGCGCTGTGCGCCCGCTTCGCCGGCGAGTACTGGCGCAAGCTGGACGAGGCACGCGAGTACCCGGAAGAATTCGTCGCGGCGCTGACCCAGGCCGGCTGGCTCGCCGCGCTGATCCCGGCGGACTACGGTGGCGCGGGCCTCGGCGTGACCGAGGCTTCCGTGATCCTCGAGGAGATCAACCGCACCGGCGGCAATTCCGCCGCCTGCCACGCGCAGATGTACATCATGGGCACGATCCTGCGGCACGGCTCTGACGATCAGAAGCGCCGCTATTTGCCGCGCATCGCCACCGGCGAGCTCCGCCTGCAGGCATTCGGCGTTACCGAGCCCACCACCGGCACCGACACCACCAAGCTCAAGACCACGGCAGTGCGCAAGGGCGACCGGTACGTCGTCAATGGCCAGAAGGTCTGGACCTCACGCGTCCAGCACTCCGATCTCATGCTCCTCCTCGCGCGCACGACGCCCCATGCGGAGGTGAAGCGCAAGGGCGACGGACTCTCCGTATTCCTCGTCGAGCTGGGCGCAGCCTTGGGGAAAGGCATGAGCGTGCGACCCATACGCAACATGATGAATCACGAGACCAATGAAGTATTCTTCGACAATCTCGAGATTCCCGCCGAGAGCCTGGTCGGCGCGGAAGGCAAGGGCTTCCGCTACATCCTCGACGGCATGAACGCCGAGCGGATCCTCATCGCCGCCGAGTGCGTCGGCGACGGCTACTGGTTCCTCGAGAAGGCGGTCGCGTATGCGAAAGAGCGCGTGGTGTTCGACCGCCCCATCGGTCAGAACCAGGGCATCCAGTTTCCGCTCGCCAAAGCATACGTGAATGTCGAGGCGGCCAATCTAATGCGCTACCGCGCCGCGGAGCTCTTCGATCGCGGTGAAGCGTGCGGCGCGGAAGCGAACATGGCCAAACTGCTCGCCGCCGATGCTTCATGGGAGGCAGCCAACGCCACGTTGCAGACCCATGGCGGATTCGGATTCGCCGCGGAGTACGACATCGAGCGCAAGTTCCGCGAGACGCGCCTGTTCCAGGTCGCGCCGATTTCCACGAATCTAATACTCGCCTACGTCGCAGAGCATGTATTAGGTCTGCCAAGATCGTTCTAGGAACGGAAAAGGCGGAAGGTTGCAAACAGGAGGAAACCGGCCGGTTTCCTCAAGGGCAACAACGGAAGGTTACGAACAGGAGGAAACCGGCCGGTTTCCTCCCGTTACCCTCCTTCCCGCTAAAGGCAAACCCGCGCCGAGGAGTAGACGGTTTTTCCCCTCCTTTTCAAGGAGGGGTGTCGGGCGACGCCCGACGGGGTGGTTGCGGCTTCGATCAGTTCACCACACCACCCCGTCCGCTACGCGTCCACCCCTCCTCGGAGAGGAGGGGAAAAAGCCTTCAACCCTCCCCTCCTTTTCAAGGAGGGGTGTCGGGCGACGCCCGACGGGGTGGTTGCGGCTTCGATCAGTTCACCACACCACC
>JAABRB010000417.1 GCA_011391185.1 Betaproteobacteria bacterium | reverse complement strand
CGAGCGCCGCGAAAAGACCGAGTGGCACCGCGTCGTGATCTTCAGCGAGGGCCTGTGCAAGATCGCAGAGCAGTACCTGAAGAAGGGCGCCAAGGTTTATCTCGAAGGCGCGCTGCAGACCCGCAAGTGGCAAGACAAGGACGGCCACGACAAATACTCGACCGAAGTGGTGCTGCAGGGCTTCAATTCCACGCTCACTATGCTCGATTCCCGTGGCGGCGGGGGAGGCCAGGCGCTGGCCGAGAACGGCAACGGCGAGTTCGGTTCGCCCGGCCCCGGACCCATGCGCGAGCGCAAGCCCGCGGCCGCCATGGCCGGCGGCAAGCGCGACGACATGGACGACGAGATTCCGTTCTGACGCGTTTGACCTGAATCAAGGCCGCGCGTGCCTGGACGCCTATAAGGTGCAGCTTCAGAAGGAGCCAATTCATGATGTGGGATTATGGAGGCTTCGGGCCTTGGCAGCCGTTCGTGATGATCGGCTTTATCTTCCTGTCTGTGTTCGTCCTGATCGTGTTGATCCGCATGCTGCCGGGCGGCCGGCGGCACCGGGGAGGGCGCGGCGGCGGCGCACTCGACATCCTCAACGAGCGCTTCGCCCGCGGCGAGATCGACCGCACCGAATACGAGGAGCGGCGGCGCGTGCTCGACCGCTGAGAGCATAGTCCCCTCTCGCGGGAAAGCTTAAATTCAGCGATACGCGTCACCCCGACGATTCGAGGCCGCCATGTCGCTCGCGCCGCTATTGAACGCCCCCTTCGTCATCCAGCTCCACGCCTTCGCGGCCATGGCCGCCTTCGTGCTCGGCCTCATCCAGTTCTCCGCGCCCAAGGGAACCCTGCCGCACCGGACGATCGGCTGGATCTGGGTCTGCATCATGGTGGTGGTGGCGGGGAGTGCGTTCTGGATTCACGAAATCCGGCTCTGGGGCGAATGGAGCCCCATCCATCTCCTGGCGATCCTCACCCTATCGACGCTGCCGCTCGGCGTCTGGTATGCGCACAATCACGTGGTGACCGGGCACAAATTCGTCATGATCTCGATTTTCTGCGGCGGGCTGCTGATCGCGGGCCTCTTCACCTTCGTACCGGGCCGCATCATGCACGCGGTGATGTTCGGCAACTGACGAAATTGTCCTCGAAATCCAGCCCTCCGATCGCCTTGAAATCGTTCGCGAATTGGCCGTTTCGCTGCTCTGTAACTATTTGATATTGCTCGGTAATTCAGCATTTTCGCGCCCCGCAATAACTCGCCTTGCCGCGCCGATTTCGGCTATAAGGATTCGCGTTTCCCCAACTGGAATTTTCGCGCGTGTCGGACACCAAGACCCCGATTCCGCCGGGCGCTGAGCCGCCCCCGCCGTCGGACGTAAAACCGGTCTCGATCACCGAGGAGCTGTCGCGCTCCTACCTCGACTACGCCATGAGCGTGATCGTGGCGCGCGCGCTCCCGGATGCGCGCGACGGCCTCAAGCCGGTCCATCGCCGCATCCTCCACTCGATGAACGAGAACGGCTACGAGTGGAACAAGCCGTACCGGAAATCCGCGCGCGTGGTCGGCGACGTCATCGGCAAATATCACCCGCACGGCGACCAATCGATCTACGACGCGCTGGTGCGCATGGCGCAGAATTTCTCCATGCGCCTGATGCTGATCGACGGGCAGGGCAACTTCGGCTCGGTCGACGGCGATCCGCCGGCGGCCATGCGCTACACCGAATGCCGGCTCGCCAAGGTCGCGCACGCGATCCTCGAGGACATCGACAAGGACACCGTCGATTTCCAGGACAACTACGACAGTTCCGAGCGCGAGCCGACGGTATTGCCGGCGCGCTTCCCGAACCTGCTGGTCAACGGCGCCGGCGGCATCGCCGTCGGCATGGCCACCAACATCCCGCCGCACAATCTCGGCGAGGTGATCGACGCTTGCGTGGCGCTGCTGGAAAAGCCCGACCTCTCGCTCGACGAGCTGATCGCCATGGTGCCGGGCCCGGATTTTCCCACCGGCGGCATCATCCTGGGCAAGGCCGGCATCCGCGAGGCCTATCGGGCGGGGCGGGGCTCCATCCTGGTGCGCGGCCGCGTCGCCATCGAAACCACCAAGCAGCGCGAAGCCCTGATCATCACCGAGATCCCGTTCCAGGTGAACAAGACCACGATGATCGAGAAGATCGCCGAGCTGGTGCGCGACGAGCGGATCGTCGGCATTTCCGCGGTGCGCGACGAGTCCGACCGCGACGGCATGCGCGTGGTCTGCGAGCTGAAGCGCGAAGCCATCGCCGACGTGGTGCTGAACCAGCTCTACCGCTTCACGCCGCTGCAATCCTCGTTCCCGGCCAACATGGTGGCGCTCACCGGCGGCCGGCCGGCGACCATGACGTTGCACGACCTGCTTTCCGCCTTCATCGCCTTCCGCGAGGAAGTGGTCGGCCGGCGCACCAAGTATCTGTTGAAGAAGGCGCGTGAGCGCGCCCACATCCTCGTCGGGCTCGCCATCGCAGTGGCCAATATCGACGAGGTCATCAAGCTGATCCGCGCCGCCAAGGACGCCAACGCCGCGCGCGACGCCCTGATGGGGCGCGACTGGCCGGCCAAGGACATGAAGCCGCTGGTGGAGCTGATCGACGATCCGCGCCACAAGATTTCACCCAAAGGCACCTACAAGCTCTCCGAGGAACAGGCCAAGGCCATCCTCGACCTGCGCCTGCAGCGCCTGACCGCGCTCGGCCGCGACGAAATCGGCGGCGAGCTCGACGGGCTGGGCAAGGAAATCACCGACTACCTCAACATTCTCCGCAGCCGCGATCGCATCCGCAAGATCGTCAAGGACGAACTGGTCGGCATCAAAAAAGAGTTCGGTACTCCGCGCCGCACGGAAATCAGCGAAGGCGGGGCCGCCGATGTGGACGAAGAGGACCTGATCCAGCCTGAGGAGATGGTCGTCACCGTCTCGCATGCCGGCTACGTCAAGCGCGTCCCGCTCTCGAGCTATCGCGCGCAGAAGCGCGGCGGCAAGGGCCGCGCCGGCATGCAGACCCGCGAGGAAGACTTCGTCACCCGCCTGTTCGTGGCCTCGACCCACGACGAAGTCTTGTTCTTCTCCTCCATGGGCAAGGCCTACAGCCTGAAGGTCTGGCGACTGCCGCTCGCGGCCCCGCAGGCGCGCGGCAAGGCGATCGTGAACCTGCTGCCGCTGAAAGCCGATGAGCGCATCACCTCGATCATCACGCTGCCCAAGGCCGAGGCCGAGCGCGAGAAGATGAACATCATGTTCGCCACCACCGGCGGCACCGTGCGCCGCAACGCGCTCGCCGATTTCGTCGATGTGCGTCCGTCGGGCATCATCGCCATGAAGCTGGAGAAGGGCGACGCCATCGCCGACGTCGATCTCTGCACCGAGAGCGACGACGTGCTGCTCTCGACCGCCGAGGGTCAATGCATCCGCTTTCCGGTCGGCGACGCACGCGTGTTCACGGGCCGCAATTCCATCGGCGTGCGCGGCATCCGGCTCGAGAAGAACGACACCGTGATCTCC
>JAABRB010000416.1 GCA_011391185.1 Betaproteobacteria bacterium | reverse complement strand
CGAGGGCCGGCGAGCCGTCGGCGTGCGCTACCGCCGCGGCGATGCGCTGCACGAAGTCCGCGCGCGCCGCGAAGTGCTGCTCTGCGGCGGGCCGATCAACTCACCGCAGCTCCTGAAGCTTTCCGGCATCGGGCCTGCGGCGGAGCTGGCTGATCACGGCATCCCCATCGTGCGCGACCTGCCGGGCGTCGGCGAGAACCTGCAGGATCACCTGGAGTTCTACTTCCAGGTGGCCTGCACGCAGCCCATCACCCTCTATTCATCCATGGGCCTGTTCGCGCGCGCGCTGATCGGCGCGCGCTGGCTGCTGTTCAAGGATGGGCTCGGCGCGACCAACCATTTCGAGACCGGCGGCTTCATCCGAAGCCGCGCGGGCGTCCCCTGCCCCGACATCCAGTATCACTTCCTGCCGCTGGCGGTGACCTACGACGGCTCATCGCTCGCGAAGGAGCACGGCTTCCAGGCGCACGTCGGTCCGATGCGTTCGAAGAGCCGCGGCCATGTGCGGCTCGCGTCGGCGGATGCGCACGATCATCCGAAGATCCTTTTCAACTACCTGAGCCAGCCCGACGACATGGCGGAGATGCGCGCCTGCGTGCGGCTTACCCGCGAGATCTTCGCGCAAGCAGCGTTCGACCCCTACCGCGGGCGCGAGATCCAGCCGGGCGCCGGCGTGACGAGCGACGAGCAGATCGACGCGTTCGTGCGCGAAAAGGTCGAGAGCGCATTTCACCCGTCCTGTAGCTGCAGGATGGGCCGCAGCGACGACCCGATGGCCGTGGTCGATCCCGAGGCGCGGGTCATCGGCATCGATGGCCTGCGGGTCGTGGATTCCTCGATCATGCCGTCGATCACGACCGGCAACCTGAACGCGCCAACGTTCATGTTGGCCGAGAAACTGGCGGATCACATCCTCGGACGGGCGCTCCTGCCGCCTGCTGCCGCACCGTTCCACGTGCCGTCCGGCTGGCAAGATTCGCAGCGATGATGTGTCGTGCCTAGTCAGGCACTTATGAAGCTGGCGAGTGATTGAACGGCGGAAATGATGTAAAACATGACGTCATGTTCATATTTAGCTGTCGTTAGGTACCGAATGGGTTGGCTTTAGGAATCGGTTAGGGAGACACAAATGTTGAGGTTGCGTCAGGCGATTTGGCTGACTGCGCTCATTGTCGGTAGTCCTGTCACACTGGCCGAGGAATCAGCCCCGGAGCCGGCGCTTTCATTGCGGGCCGGGGACTCGCAGCTCAAGTGGGGCCCTTGCCCGGCCTTCATTCCACAGGGATGTGAAATAGCAGTTCTTCATGGGGATCCTGCCAAGGCTAACGCCGACATCTTTTTCAAGGTGCCAGCCGATTTCACGATTCCTCGACACTGGCACACTTCCGCTGAACGTATCGTGTTGGTGTCAGGTGACCTGCAAGTCACGTACGACGGCCAGGAGACCACTACGCTGAAGCCTGGCACTTATGCCTATGGCCCTGCAAAGCTGCCCCACAGCGCCTACTGCTCGAAGGGTACCGCCTGTATTCTTTTCATTGCTTTCGAGGCTCCGATTGACGCCGTGCCGATCGAGAATTCGACCGAATAGGTTTCGCTTCCCAACTATGCGATGCAGCGGTCGTGGATCTTGCCCCGATCAAGTTGACACGCTGGCCTGACGAGGAAGGGTCGATGGCTGCGAAGATGCGCAGATATCTCGCATGGCTCGCCCTCTGCGCCGCCGTCGCGGCAGCGGCCGTCGAACGGCCCGCCGGGCCGCCTCGTCTGCTGCGATCGGACGACTTGCCCAAGGCGGTCGAGGTGGAGGCGCTGCAACGGCAGTTCGATGCGCTGTCGGCAATGCCCCAGGTCGAGGTCCAGTACTCCGCGCTCGGTCCCGTCATGACGATCCGCGGCGACACTGGCGTGGTGTTGCCGGCGAGCATCCGCGAACTGGAGATGGGCGCCCCGGCCCCGCTCGTGCTGAATGCCTTTCGCGACGCGCTCCTCGCAACCGGCAGCGAGACGCTGACCGTGGGACGGAACTACCAGTCATTGCCGGGACAGCGGCATATCCGCTTCGACCAGAGCATCCGCGGCATCCCGGTGACGGACGGTTTTTTCGGGATCGAGCTCGACGAGGCAACGGGCCGCGTTCGCAAACTGGTTGCTCGATTTCTCCCGGACCGCGGTTTGCCAAAGGCTGCCGAACTGTCCGTGCCGCAGGCCTGGCAGGCGCTCGTGCGCGCATTGGAAGCGAGCGGCGATGCGACATCCGGCTCGGTCAGCAAAGTAGAGGAGCCGAAACTCGCGTACTTCGGCCTGGCGCCAGATTCACCGCGCCCGCGACTGGTGTGGGAAATGCACGCCACGTTCAGTTGCCCGACGGGCCGGCAGGACTCTGAGCTCATCTGGATCGATGCGATCGACGGCAGTGTCATCGGCCGCCGTTCGACGGTCTCCTACTTCATGTCGCCGGGGCCTTGCCAGGAGAAGGAACTGGAACTCGCCGACTGCAAGGCCGAGATCGATCCGTTCCTCGGCAACGCGCCACACGGCGCATCCTGCGCCGGTGATTCGACCAGGCCGTTGCTGGTCGTCACGCGCCAGGGCTGCAGCGACCGCTTCCGCCTGAGCTGGCCGAAGATCCACGGAGCGTCGCAGTATCACGTGATCAGCGCGCCGGTTGAACTCGGCTGGTCATTCTCGCGCACGGTCGCCGCCGGTTTCGTGCACCAGTGCGAAACGCGGGTGAACGTCCCGAGCCTGGTGCGGATGCGGGCCTGCGATGGCTGTGGCTGTGGCGAATGGGGCGAGGTGCAGGTCATGAACCCCCAGGGCGCGTGCCCGTAGCACGTCCCTTGGGGGTTTGCCGCCGCGGCTAGTTGTACGCCGCGCCGAACCTCCAGGTCGCCGTCACGCCATCGGTGCGCGGCTTGCCGTACACGCCCGGCAACCTCAACGCGCCGACGTTCATGCTGGCGGAGAAAGCCACGGATCACATCCTCGGCAAGCCGCCGCTGCCGGCATCCGCCGCGGGATATCACCTGGCGCCGGACTGGCGGGCGTCACAGCGCTAACCGGCCCGCATTACTGCGGGAGCCGCGCGCTAATGGCCGCCAGCTCCGGCAACACGCGCTCGATCTCCGCCGCATCCTGCCGCCACTTATCGGGGCGGGGCGGCGTCTTCGTATGGCGCGACAGCGGCAGCGGCTTCGCCAGATACGTGGCGAGCTGCGGATCCATGGAAAGGCCCACGAACTCCAGCAGCCTGCCGACTTCCGACGCCGGATCCCCAATCAGGCCTTCGTAGCTCACGGTCGTCCAGCGCTCGCGCGGGATCGCGGCCAGGTCGTCCAGGATCGTCTCGTTCGCCGTCCGCCACTGGAATGCCACGACTTCCTCGAGCGGCCGGTCGCGCAGCTGTTCGTAACCGGACGGCAGCAGCAGCGACCAGGGGCCGTTCCATCCCGCGAGGTGGCGATAGGTCACCCAGCCGCCCGCGCGCCAGGCCTGCATCATGCTGCTGAGGTTGGCGCGCACTTCCCGATGCAGGAATACG
>JAABRB010000415.1 GCA_011391185.1 Betaproteobacteria bacterium | reverse complement strand
CTGTCCCGCGGCAACGGTCAGGAGCGTGGCGACGGCACACAGAATCGTTCCGACGATGCGAAAGCGCATGGCAATTCCTCCACTCTCCCGGCGGAGCCATTCTTGCGTATTGCGCCGCCTTTTCAAGCGGGTGAGGCGCATGCCCACCCTAAAGGACGCGATGCATTGTGGGCAGGACCGCCGGGCAACCAGCTTAGGCTTTGGCGAATCCGCGGAATTCCTCCACTACCTGCTCGTAGACCTTGCGCTTGAACGGCACGACCAGGCCGGGCAATCGCTCCAGCTTCTCCCATCGCCATTCGACGAATTCCGGCTCATGCCCGCCGGCGGGATGCGCCACGTCGATCTCGGTATCCGCGCCGATGAAGCGCAGCGCGAACCATTTTTGCGTCTGGCCGCGGTACTTGCCTTTCCACGCCTGGCCGGCGATCGCGCGCGGAATGTCGTAGCTGTACCAGCCCCTGGATTCGGCGAGCTTCTCGACCGAATGTACGTTGGTTTCCTCGTGCAGCTCGCGCAGCGCCGCCTTGTAGGGATCTTCCTTGGGATCGACGCCGCCTTGCGGCATCTGCCACACGTGAGTCGCGTCCACGTGCTCGGGCCCGCCGGTGCGGCGGCCGACGAACGCGAGTCCTGTGCGGTTGATCAGCATCATGCCGACGCAGGGGCGATAGGGCAGTTGCTCGTACGGGGGCATCGGACCGCGCAGGATTGAAGCCGGGCGTTCAGCCCTGCTGCTTAGGCCGCAGGTACAGCACGCTCAAGGGCACGAGCTTGATGCCGCGGGATTCCGCGGCCTTGGCCCAGCGCGCGATGCGCTCAATTGCGACCGGCGATGCCGAGGCAATGCCGACCGCGCTGCCGTGCTCGGCGGCGATGGCCTCGAGCTTGGCAAGTGCCGCGTCGATCTCGCTCCAGTTCGGAGTCGTATCGATCACGAGATCGGCCTTGAGGAAGGGGGCTTGGATCGAGCCGGCGATCTGCGCGGCGACGCTCTTTGGCGCGGTGCCGTCGTCGAGATAGAGCAGCCCGCGTTTGGCCACATCGCGCAGAATGGGTGAAAGCGCCGCTTCGTTCTCAGTGAAGCGCGCGCCCATCAGATTCATGACCCCGACATAGCCCTGCATCCGCGACAGCAACCAGTGGAGCCGATCGAGGTTCTGCTCGGCGGTCAAGGCGCTGACCAGCGTCTGCGGGCCGGGATCGTTGTCGGGATAGTCGGCGGGCTCCATGGGAAGCTGCAGCAGCAGCTCATGGCCCTTGGTGCGCGCGCGGCCGGCCCAGCGCGGCATCCCGGTGCCGTAAGGCGCGAACGCCAGCGTCACGCTCGGCGGCAGCTTGGAGATCGCGTTTCCGGTGGCGGCGGCGCCGATGCCGAGACCGCTGATGACGATGGCGATGCGCGGGCCGCGCGCCCGCTCCAGTGTCGGATCGACGCGGGCATATTGCTCGAGCGGCCGCTTGCCCTCGGGCGACACGCGTGGGATCGTCCCGTGGCGCGAAGTCTCGACGAAGCGCGGGTCGGCGATGGGGGCGGCGGCACGCGGATTGACGGTGCCCACGATCTCGGGCTCGACCTCGCTCGTGCCGATGGCGACTTCCCGCCGCTCGCCGGTACGGCCATCGATGACGGTGACCGTGCGGCCGGGCTTGGTGTTGTCGACGACGCGCGAGCGTGCGTCCTGCGCGGATGGCGTCGTGCCTTTGGTGGCGTCCTCGATCGCGACCACGGTGCGCGGCTCGCCGCCGAGCGGATCGTCGACCACCAGGACCCAGCCGATGCCGGCGGCCACGACCACGGTGAGCGCGACGGTGACGACCGAAAGAAACGAGAACGGCAGCCTGCTCGCACGCGGGTCGGTGCGCGGTTCAGTGCCGAGAGGCGAGTCGAGATCGTCTGCCGCCACGTTGCGATCCCCGCTGAACGAATCAATCGCAATTCTAGCACGCCGGAATCCGAAGCCCCGCCCGGTTGCCCGGGCGGGGCTTGGAAAGGTGCGAAAGCGGCGCGGGCCGCTCAGTTCGGCGTGGCCCTCGGGCTTGGCGGAAAGGCGGCATGCTTCTCTACGCCGCGCATGAGATCGAGCGCGAGCTTGAGCTGCTTGTCGTCCTTCGGGTCGAGCGGGACGTAGGCGGGGGAGCCCGCTTTTTCCTCTTCCTCGTCGCCGCTCTTCAGGTGGCCCTTCAACTGCGCCTCGCCCTTGGTCTCGACCTTGCCCTTGAGCTCATCGGGCAGATCCTGGATCAGCTCGATCTCGGGCGAGATCCCCTTGGCCTGGATCGAGCGGCCGGAGGGAGTGAAGTAGCGGGCGGTGGTGAGCTTCAGGGCGCCGAAGGTGCCGATCGGAATCACGGTCTGCACCGAGCCCTTGCCGAACGAGCGCGAGCCCAGGAGCGTCGCACGCTTGTGGTCCTGCAACGCGCCGGCAACGATCTCGGAGGCCGAGGCCGAACCGCCGTTGATCAGCACGATCAGCGGCTTGCCGTTCGTGAGATCGCCCGGCCGCGCGTTGTGACGCTGGGTGTCCTCGAGATTGCGGCCCCGCGTCGAGACGATTTCGCCGCGCTCGAGGAACGAGTCGGTGACCGCGATTGCCTGGTCGAGCAATCCGCCGCCGTTGTTGCGCAGGTCGACGATATAGCCCTTGAGTTTGTCGGCGGGAATTTCCTTGGCGATCTCGGCGATGGAACTGCGCAATTGCTCGAGCGTCCGCTCGCCCTGGAAGCTGGTGATGCGGATATAGCCGATGTCGCCGCCTTCGATGCGGTGGCGCACGTTGCGGATGGAGATCACTTCGCGGACGATCTTGATCTCGATCGGCTTGTCGGCGCCTTTGCGCTGGACGCGGAGCGTGATCGCGGAATTCACCGGGCCACGCATCTTGTCGACCGCCTGCTCGAGCGTCAGACCTTTCACTTGCTCGTCGTTGAGGTGGGTGATGAGGTCATTGGGCTGGATGCCGGCCCGCGCCGCGGGAGTGCCGTCCATGGGGGAAACGACCTTCACCACGCCGTCTTCCATCGTCACCTCGATACCGAGACCGCCGAACTCGCCGCGGGTCTGCGTCTTCATGTCGTTGAAGTTCTTGGCGTCGAGGAAGGCCGAATGCGGATCGAGTGCGTTGAGCATGCCGTTGATCGCCGACTCGATCAGTTTGGCGTCGTTCGGCTTCTCGACATATTGCGCGCGCACGTGCTCGAAGATGTCGCCGAACAGGTTGAGTTGGCGATAGGTATCCGACACGGCCGCGCGTGCGGTCTGTCCGAGCAGCAGCTTCGGCTGCACGATGAGGGCGACCGCGAACGCGCCGGCCGCCGCACCCAGGAGGAATAGCGAGGTTCTGCGCATCATCCGCGTGCCTTTTCCGTTTCGGTTGCCGCCCACCAGGGGGCGGAGTCGATCGAGTTCCCGTCCTTGCGGAACTCGACATGAAGTACCGGTTGTGAGGAGCCGAGCGTCACGGCGCTCGCCGTCCGCGGCCCGTTACCCATCACCGCAACGGGTTCTCCGGTGAGCACGAATTGTCCGAGCTCCACGGTGATCCGTTCCATTCCTGCCA
>JAABRB010000414.1 GCA_011391185.1 Betaproteobacteria bacterium | reverse complement strand
TATCTGCTCGACTGTCCACCGCTCTATGACCGCGACGGCGGGCCCTACCAGGACGTTGCGGGGGCCGACTGGTTCGACAACGCCCTGCGCTTCGGCCTCCTGTCGCGCGCCGCGGCGGTGCTCGGCTGCACAAGTTCGCCGCTCAAGTGGCGCCCGCAGGTCATTCACTGCAACGACTGGCAGACCGGGCTTGCCCCGGCGTATCTGCATAGCGCGCACGATGCGCGCGCAGCAAGCCTGATCACGATTCACAATCTGGCGTTTCAGGGTCTGTTTTCCGCATCGCAGCTTGCGATTCTCGGTCTCGCCCCGGAGTCATTCTCGATCGACGGTCTCGAATACCATGGCGGAATCTCGTTCCTCAAGGCGGCGCTTTCCTACGCCGACGCGATCTCCACGGTCAGCCCGACCTACGCGATCGAGATCCAGTCGGAACCGCTCGGATTCGGGCTGCAGGGTCTGCTCGCGCATCGCGCGGCGGCGCTGAGCGGCATCCTGAACGGCATTGACGCCGAAGTCTGGGATCCCGCGCGCGATCCGTACATCGCCGCGCACTACGACGCCAAGACACTTGATCCGAAGCGCGTAAACAAGCGGTCTTTGCAGGAGTATTTCGGCCTCGATCCCGATCCGGACATGCCGCTCGTCGGCATGGTGAGCCGGTTCACCGAACAGAAGGGCATCGATCTCGTCATCGAGGCGGTGCCGCGCATTCTGCGGCTGCCGGCGCAAATCGTACTGGTGGGAAGCGGCGCGCCGGGGGCAGAGGACGCCGTGCGTCAACTCGCCGCGCGTTTCCCGGGCCGCGCCGCAGCACTCGTGGGATTCGACGAGGCGCTCGCGCATCGCGTCGAGGCCGGCGCGGATATCTTCCTCATGCCGTCGCGCTTCGAGCCCTGTGGCATGAACCAGATGTACAGCCAGCGTTACGGTACGCCGCCGGTGGTGCGCACGACCGGCGGACTCGCCGATTCGGTCGTGGACTGCACTCCCGAGAATCTTGCAGCGGGCACGGCGACCGGTTTCACTTTCACTCCGACAAGCAGCCTCGCCCTGCTCGATGCCGTCGAGCGCGCCACGGACGCGTATCGTGATCCCTATATCTGGCGCGCCCTGCAGACGAACGGCATGGCGCGCGACTTCAGTTGGCGCGCGAGCGCGGAGCGCTACGCAGAGATCTACGCGCGCATCGCGCGTCCGGCCAGGATCGGCTGAGCTTCACACGCGTCGCGGCGCCGATCGCTTCGTGCCCGATCCGGAATTCACGCCATGCGCACGAGACTAGGCCCGGTCCCAGAGCACATCGCAGCCATTGCGGGCCGCGCGCTCGAGGAGCTCGATGAGCGGGAATGCGCGCTGGCGAAGCGACACGGCCGGCTCCTTGCCTTCCCGGTCGTCGTCCGAGGACGCTTGCGCCGGAGCAGACTCGGGCGCCGCAGCCACCGCGGACTTCAGCCGCTCGAGCGCAGACGGAATATCCCGGGCGAGGATCGCCCCAGGCACCGTTCCGCTGTGCCCCATCATCTTGAGCAGCGTCACCGCAACGTCGCCGAACATCGAGAATCCGCCGGCCTGACTGTCGAATCGAATGAGCATGGCTCGATTCTACCGGGCATCGGAGCATCCGCGCCGGCCCCGGCGACGCGAATTCGCGTTATGGTTCGCAATGGTTCGCAATGGTTCGTAAGGACGCCGCGCGCTGCGCGACTATCCACGGAACGGTAGCGCTGGAGGGGAAGGAATGTCCACTCGATTCGATGCGATCATCGTCGGCGCAGGCCAGGCGGGCCCCGGCCTGGCGACGCGGCTCGCCGGTTCCGGACGCAAGACTGCGCTGATCGAACGCAACCTGTTCGGCGGCACCTGCGTCAACTCGGGTTGCACTCCGACCAAGACGCTCGTTGCGAGCGCGCGGGTCGCACACGTTGCGCGCTGCGCGAGTGCCTTTGGCGTCGGAATCGGCGGCGAGGTGAGCGTCAACATGCGCAAGGTGAAGTCGCGCAAGGACACCGTCGTGGAGGCCTCGCGCAACGGCCTCGAGCGCTGGCTGCGCGGCACGGCCGGCCTGACCGTGATCCAGGGCCATGCGCGGTTCGTCGGACCGCGCTCGCTCGAAGTGGACGGCACGACCTTCGAAGCCGAGCAGATCTTCCTGAACGTCGGCGGGCGTCCGAGCGCACCACCCATCGAGGGGCTCGCATCCGTACCGTACCTGACCAGCTCGACGATGATGGACGTGGATTTTCTGCCCGAGCACCTCGTGATCATCGGCGGCAGCTACATCGGACTGGAATTCGCACAGATGTACCGGCGCTTCGGTTCGCAGGTCACCGTCGTGGAGTTGTCGCCGCGGATCATCCCGCGCGAGGATCCGGAAATCTCCGACGCGATCCGCAACGCCCTGGAGCAGGAAGGGGTGCAGTTCCACACCGGAGCGCAGTGCATCGAGGTGCGCAAGGACGGTTCCGGTATCGCGCTCGGCGTGAGTTGCGAGGGCACGGCACCGACTGTACGGGGCTCGCACCTGCTGGTGGCGGCCGGACGGCGCCCCAACACCGACGATCTCGATCTGCAGGCCGCCGGAATCGAGACCGACGCCCAAGGCTACATCCCCGTCGACGATACGCTGATGACGAAGACGCCCGGCGTTTTCGTGCTGGGTGACGCCAACCGCCGGGGCGCGTTCACTCACACGTCGTACAACGACTACGAGATCGTTGCCGCGAACCTGCTCGACGGCGCGCGCCGCAAGGTCTCCGACCGGATTCCGGCCTACGCGCTCTTTGTCGACCCACCGCTCGGACGCGTGGGCATGACCGAGACGCAGGTGCGCAAGCTCGGACGTCCCGCGCTGGTCGCGACACGGCCGATGGCACGGGTCGGCCGCGCCCGCGAGCGCGGCGAGACGACGGGAATGATGAAGGCGCTGGTCGATGCCGAAACGAAGCGGATTCTCGGCGCGACGATATTCGGCATCGAGGGCGACGAGGTCATCCACGTGCTCATCCTCGCCATGAACGCGGGTCTGCCCTACACGGCGATCCAGACGGCGATGCCGATTCATCCGACCGTCGCCGAGCTGCTCCCGACGCTGTTCGAGGGGCTCAAGCCGCTGAAAGACCCGTGATCAGTGAACCATAGGGGTCGGGAAGGCCGAGGCCTCCCCGCCCTCCGAACCGTGCAGGCGGTTCTCCCGCACACGGCTCTCCAGTCAGTGGTTTCCACATCGGGATTGGCGGATCCGCGCATGGGCCGTGGTCATGGTGAACAGCCCGTGCACCGCAAAGAAGGCATTGGGCCAGCACAGATGATCGCGCAGCGTGCGGCCATGGCCCGGACGCTTGCGCTGCTGCCGAAGCAGCGCGCGCAAGCGCCGGCGCACAAAGCCGTCCACCGCGGGGAATACCGTCGGATGAGCGTGCTGGAAGTAGGCGAACCAGCCCCGCAGCACCGGATTGAGCTCGTCGATGAGGGTACGCAAGCTCACCCCGCGACTGCGCCCGGTCGTGGCACGCACCCGATCACGCAAGCTCGCCAGGCTCTTCTTACGCACCCATCGCCGTCCGGCTT
>JAABRB010000413.1 GCA_011391185.1 Betaproteobacteria bacterium | reverse complement strand
GCGGGCATCGGCGCCGCCGGCGCCTTCCTGTTCGCACTTGTGAGGCGCGAGCTCACCTGGCGCAAGCTCTACGCCACCCTGCTCGAGAGCGCCGGCACGACGGCAATGCTCTTCACCGTGCTGATCGGTGCGCTGCTTTTCGCCAACTTCATCAACGTCACGCCTTTCCCGCGCGCCATGATCGCCGCGGCCAGCGCATTCGCTGACACCCCCTGGATCGCGATCGCCGCGATCCTCGCGATCTACATTGCGCTCGGCTGCGTTCTGGAAAGCCTGTCGATGATCCTCCTCACCGTGCCGATCTTTTTCCCGGTGGTGAAGAGTCTCGGCTACGACCCGATCTGGTTCGGCATCCTGGTCGTCGTCGTCACCGAGATCAGCCTCATCACGCCGCCGGTGGGTCTGAACGTGTTCGTCCTGCGCGGCGTGCTGCCCGACGTCAGTACCCGGACGATCTTCCGCGGTGTGGTGCCGTTCATTCTCGCCGACGTGGTCCGGCTCGCCATCGTCGCGGCGGTGCCGATGCTGTCGCTCTGGCTGCCGCAGTTCGTCAAGTAACCCGGATCGCCCGGGCTCAGCCGAACAGCACGATCGCCCAAACTACCGCGACGTTCACCAGCGAGAGGAACACGGCGGCACTGCCGATGTCCTTGGCGCGCCCCGAGAGGGGATGCCGGTCGAGCGAGATCCGGTCCACGGCGGTCTCGATCGCGGAGTTCAGCAGTTCCACGATCAATACGAGCAGGACGCTCGCGATCATCATCGCCTTCGCGGCGCCGCCGATGTCGAGCCACAGCGCGATGGGGATGAGCGCGGCGGCGAGCAGCACCTCCTGCCGAAAGGCGTCCTCATTCCGGAACGCCGCGCGCAGGCCGTCGAGCGAGCAGCGGAGCGCGCTGACGAGCCGGCGCACGCCCGTCTTGCCCTTGTACGGGCGCTCCTCCGGCGCGGGAGTGGTGTCCGGATTCTGGGTGGCGGCCTCGGACCGTGGGGGATCCATGCGATTCCTCGGAGTTCCCGGAAGGTGTGCACTTTAGCACCGCGTGCGAGCGCGCCCTCGGACCGCGAGCGAATCATTGACGTCACTGGGGGGAATGGCTAGGCTTCCACTCTCCCAACGATTCGGGGAGCGGGGTGTCGCTCATGTTCGTTGTTCCCGTTGTTCCCGTTGTTCCCGTTGTTCCTTATGCAGCCCGGCGGTCGGGTGATCGCGTACTACTTTTTCGCGTCCCGATTCGGACCTCCCGGCAACGCGCCCGCCGATTCAGTTCGATCATTCCGACCAAGTACAACGCTGAAACAATTGAAGCAATCGTCCGTCGCTGCAGCAATTTCCCGGAAACACGGCGCAAGGAGTCTTTTCATCGCGCCAGCGCATTCCGGATATCCACCCACACGAGGAGATGACCATGACTGTTAAAAAGAGAACCAAGGACGTCAACAACGGCGTGAACGTCGAAGCATTGCTGGGCGCGCGTGAAGCGCTGACCGGCGCCCCGGCGGGAGCCAAGTTCACCTGGCGCGCGACCAACAAATGGATCAACGGGACGCACAGCAAGACCGACATCAAGGGATTCTACGGACTCGGTGGAGAGCAGAGTCATAAGTCCGAGTTCACTTTCGAGGCCGATCATCCCGAGATCTTCGCGTCCGAAGACCACGGCGCTACGCCGGTCGAGATGGTGCTGGCGGGCCTTGCGAGCTGCCTCACCGCAGGCGTGGCGGCCGTCGCCCAGCATCGCAAGATCCAGTTGCGGTCCGTGACGGCGACGCTCGAGGGCGGAATGGACCTCCAGGGCATCCTCGGCATCGACGAGGACGTGCGCAACGGCTTCGACGGCATCAAGGTGAAGTACAAGATCGAAGCTGACGACGCGACGAAGGAAGAGCTCGAGGCGCTCGTCGCCCAATCGCAGAAGCGCTCGGCCGTTTTCGATATTGTCACCAATCCGACCAACGTCACGGTCGAGGTGAACTGACAAAGCTAAAGTCATCCCCGCCCCCCGATGACTTCACTCGGGGGCAGGCCCCGAGCGGGGTAATCGGGGGGCAGGAATGACGAGCGTTTTCAGAGATTCCCTACGCACGTTCAATGCGCACGACCACTGTCATCATCGGCGCCGGCCACGCGGGCCTCGCCATGAGTCGCTGCCTCACCGAGCGCTCGATCGATCACGTGATCCTCGAGCGCGGCGCGGTGGCCAACTCGTGGAAGACCGAACGCTGGGATTCGCTGCGACTGCTCACGCCGAACTGGCAAAGTCGCCTGCCCGGCTACGGGTACGAGGGCAACGATCCCGACGGCTACCGCACGATGCCCGAGACCATCGCGTTCATCGAGCGGTATGCCGACGTGATTGCGGCCCCGGTCCGCCCGAACACGCGAGTGAAGTCGGTGCGTCTCGAGGATGGGAACTACACGGTCTCCACCGACCAGGGCGAGTGGCAGGCCCCAACCGTCGTGCTCGCAACCGGCGCCTGCAACATCCCGGAAGTCCCGGCAGTCGCCGCAGCGGTGCCCGCGACGATCGCCACTCTCACGCCGATGCAGTACCGGAATCCGGACCAACTCGCGGACGGCGGTGTGCTCGTCGTCGGCGCCTCGGCCACCGGCGTGCAGATTGCCGACGAGATTCACCGCTCCGGCCGTCCCGTGACCCTCGCGGTCGGCGCACACATCCGGGCGCCCCGGGTGTACCGCGGCCGGGATATCGAGTGGTGGATGGACGCTGCCGGCGTCCTTGACGAGCGCTACGACGCGATCGAAGACATCAACCGCGCGCGCAACGTGCCATCGCTGCAGCTCGCCGGGTACGCGGACCGCCGCTCGCTCGATCTCAACTCGCTCACTGCCATCGGTGTGAAGCTGGTGGGCCGGTTGGCCGGCATCCGGGACGGCAAGGCCCAGTTCTCGGGATCGCTGACGAATCACGCCGCGATGTCCGATCTCAAGATGAACCGGCTGCTCGACGCGATCGACGCGTGGGCGGCCGGGAACGGGATCGAGGGCGCGGTCGCCCCACCACACCGCTTCGAACCCACCCGGGTGGAAGCGTCACCACCGCTCTCCGTGAAGCTCGGCAGCGGTGAGATCCGGACGATCATCTGGGCAACCGGGTTCCGGCCCGACTATTCCTGGCTCGACGTGCCCGTCCTCGACCGCAAGGGTCGCGTTCGTCATGACGGCGGTGTTGTCGACTCTCCAGGCATGTACCTGATGGGAGTGCAGTTCATGCGGCGCCGCAAGTCGGCGCTGATGGACGGAGCCGGCGCGGATGCCCGCGATCTCAGCGCACACCTGGCTTCCTGCCTCGACGGTCAGGGTGCCGAAACGCGTCGCTCGCGAGGACCCTCAAGCCGGCAGAGTCTTCCGCCGGATATCGCGGCGCCGTAGTCCGGTTACGGCGTCAGCATCGTCGGCGCCTGCTGACGGGAAGGTCCTGATCAAATCAGGCGCTTAGGCACCGGTCTGCCGAAGCACGTCTATGCTCTAGTGTCCCGAATCAGAAATTCGCCGAAGAAAACCACCCAGTTCGCCGCCAGGCGTCGTTCCGCTCCTTGCCAAGACGGCCAGTCTTGGCTGCG
>JAABRB010000412.1 GCA_011391185.1 Betaproteobacteria bacterium | reverse complement strand
GTCATCACCGATCACTATCTCCCGGCCGACGACGCGGAGAGTCGTCGCATCATCGCGACCGCTCGCGAATGGGTGCGCGAGGCCGGGGTCGCGCGCTTCCACGATGGCGAGGGCATCTGCCACGTGGTGCTCCCGGAGCGCGGCTATCTCAAGCCCGGCATGTTCGCCGTGGGGGGCGACAGCCACTCGCCGACCGGCGGGGCGTTCGGTGCCTACATGTTCGGCATCGGGTCGACCGAAATGCTCGGCGTGCTGGTCACCGGCGAGATCTGGCTGAAAGTCCCGCACACCATCGCGATGGAGTTCAGCGGCGCGCTGCACGACGGGGTCGCCGCCAAGGACGTCATGCTGTTTCTCATCGGGCGTTTCGGCATGGATGGCGGCCAGTACCAGGCCGTGGAATATCGGGGCGCGGCGATCAGCCGTCTCGGGATGCAGGAACGCATGACGCTCGCGAACATGACTACCGAGCTGGGCGGCCAGACCGGGCTGGTCCCGCCCGACACGGTGACCGCGGCGTTTCTCGCCGCGACGGGCGCCGGGGATGTTGAAATCGATGCGTGGCAAAGCGATGCGAGTGCGGAGACGCTCGCGCACCACCGGTTCGATGCGGCGGAAATCCCTCCGCAAGTCGCCGCGCCCGACAGCCCCGCGAACTCAGCCGCTGCCGGAAGTTACGGCGAAACGCGCGTGAACGTCGCCTACATCGGGGCATGTACGGGCGCCAAGCTCGCCGATTTGCGCATGGCGGCGCGGATCCTGAAGGGCCGCAAGGCCGCCAAAAGCGTGCGCCTCATGGTCGCGCCGGCCAGCCTGCGCGATCAGCAGGCTGCCGAACGCGAGGGCACGCTGGGGGTCCTCATCGGCGCCGGGGCCGAACTGCTCCCGAACGCCTGCGGCATCTGCGCGGGATACGGCAGCAACTCGTTCGGCGCGGACGTCGTCGCGATCTCCACGACTGCGCGCAATTTCAAGGGTCGCATGGGCGCGCCGGCGTCGCGCGTGTACCTCGGATCGCCCTTCACGGTGGCCGCGTCCGCGGTGGCGGGACGAATTTGCGATCCCCGCGAGATGCTCCAGCCATGAGCAAGGCATGGATTTTTGGGGACGACGTGGATACCGACGCGCTCGCGCCGGGCAAGTACATGAAGCTCGGCATCGAGGACATCGCGAAGCACTGCCTGGAATCGGTCGACCCAACGTTCGCCGCCCGCGTCGTGCCCGGTGACGTGGTGGTCGGCGGTCGCAACTTCGGTCTCGGCTCCTCGCGCGAGCAGGCGGCAGGCGCGCTCAGGCAACTCGGCGTAGCCACCGTCATCGCAATTTCCTTTGCCGGACTGTTCTATCGCAATGCATTGAACCTGGGTCTCGCCGTGCTCGCCTGCCCCGAAGCCGCGCGTATTCGGGCAGGCGATGCGCTGCGCATCGACGCAGAAGCAGGGCAAATCGCGAACGAAACCACCGGCGAGACGCTACGCTGCGAGCCGATCCCGCCACATCTGATGGACATGGTGCGCGATGGCGGACTGCTCCCGCACCTGGAAAAACGCCTGGCGCAGACGGGGAGTGGACGATGAGCCTGCAAGCACGCCTCGCACAGCGCGAGATCCTCCTCGCCCCGGGCGTGTTCGATGCCCTGTCGGCGCTGCTCGCCGAGCAGGCGGGATTCGAGGCCGTCTATCTTTCCGGGGCAAGCGTCGCCTACACCCGGCTCGGTCGTCCCGATATCGGGCTGGTCACGGCGAGCGAGGTGGAGAGCATCGTCGCGAACATTCGCGAGCGCGTTGCGATTCCTCTCCTCGTGGACGCCGACACCGGATTCGGCAACGCGATCAACGTGCAGCGTACGGTGCGCATGCTCGAGCGCGCGGGCGCCTCGGCCATACAGCTCGAGGACCAGAGCCTGCCGAAGCGCTGCGGCCATCTCGACGGCAAGACGCTCGTGAGCGCAAGCGAGATGGTCGGCAAGATCAAGGCCGCGCTGGACGCCCGGCGAAGCACCGCAACACTGATCATCGCGCGCACGGACGCCGTCGCGGTCGATGGGCTCGACGCCGCGTTCGAGCGGGCGGAGCGCTATGCGGAGGCCGGTGCCGAGGTATTGTTCGTGGAGGCGCTGCGATCCGCGGAGCAGATGAAGCAGGCGGTCGCGCGGCTTGCCGGACGGGCACCGCTCCTCGCCAACATGGTGGAAGGCGGCAAGACACCGATCCTCTCCGCGGCCGAGCTCGAAACCCTCGGCTTTTCGATCGCGATCTTTCCGGGCGGGCTCGCGCGAGCGCTGGCGTTTGCCGCGCAGGAATACTTCGCGACCCTCAAGCGCGACGGAACAACCGCCGCGTACCGCGGCCGGATGCTTGACTTCGACGGACTGAACGCCGTGCTCGGCACGCCCGAGATGCTTGCGCGCGGGAAGCGGTATGAGAGTGATAAGTAGACGCATCACCACCCCGCCGCCTGCGGCGGCACCCCTCCTCGGAGAGGAGGGGAAAAAACAGTTTCCCCTCCTTTTCAAGAAGGGGTCCGCCCGGAGGGCGGGGGGTGGTTCGGGTTTCGATCGGCGCTGTGAACCACCCCGGCTGCTGCGCAGCCACCCCTCCTTGAAAAGGAGGGGAAGAACCGACAACACCCCCTCCCCCGCAAGGAGCTAATCGAAATGACAAAGACGCTTGACCTCGTCATCAAGAACGTCCGGGTAGTCCGGCCGAACCGCAACGCGGTGGACCTGCTCGACGTCGGCGTGAAGGACGGAAAGTTCGCGCGACTCGCACCGGACATTCGCGTCGAGGACGCGAATCAGGTCGTCGACGGCAGGAACCGCCTGGGCTTTCCCGGGCTGGTGGACGCGCACATGCACGTCGGTATCTATGCTCCGCTCGCGCAGGACGCAGTGTCCGAGAGCAAAGCCGCGGCGATGGGCGGCGTGACCGGCAGCCTGAACTACGTGCGCACCGGCCAGTACTACCTCAACCGCGGCGGGCCCTATCGCGACTTCATGGCCGAGGCGATGAAGCAGTCGAAGGGGAACTTCTGGGTCGACTACGGCTTTCACGTCGCGCCGATCGAATCGGCCCACCTCGAGGAAATGGAATCGCTCGCGACCGAGCACGGCGTGCCGTCCTTCAAGATCTTCATGTTCTACGGCGGCTACGGGCTGCACGGCAAGTCGGACACCCAGAACCAGTTCCTGATGCTTCCGCCCGACGACCGGTACGACATCGCACACTTCGAGTTCGTCATGCGCTCCGCGCGCCGGCTCATGGACCAGCACCCCGATCTCGCCGAGCACGTCAGCGTGAGCCTGCACTGCGAGCTCGCCGAGATCCTGAATGCCTACACGAAGATCGTCGAGCGCGACGGGAAGCTCGAGGGGCTCGCCGCCTACAGCGCGGCGCGGCCGCCGCATTCCGAGGGCCTCGCCATCTGGATCGCTTCCTACCTCGCCTACGAGACCGACTGCCTGAACATCAACCTGCTGCACCTCTCGTCCCGCAAGGCCATCGACGCCGCGCTGATGATGCAGGACCTCTTCCCGCACATCAGCTTCAAGCGCGAAGTGACAGTGGGGCACCTGCTGCTCGACATCG
>JAABRB010000411.1 GCA_011391185.1 Betaproteobacteria bacterium | reverse complement strand
AAAGCGCGGATCGGTTTTGAATCCGGTCAGCCCCAGCACGTCGCAGAAATTGCGGAACTGGCTGTCGTTGCCGACCGTGATGATCATGTGGCCGTCGGAAGTCGGGAACACCTGATAGGGCACCACGTTCGGATGCGCATTGCCCATGCGCTTGGGCGGCTTGCCGGACACGAGATAATTGAGCGCCTGGTTGGCCAGCACGCTCGCCTGCACGTCGAACAGCGCGAGATCAATGTGCTGCCCCTGCCCGCTCTTGGCGCGCGCGATCAGCGCCGCCTCGATGGCGACCACCGCGTAAACACCGGTGAAGACGTCGGCATAGGCAACGCCGACGCGCATCGGCTCGCGCTCCGGCTCGCCGGTGATGTCCATGATGCCGCCCATGCCCTGGATGATGAGGTCGTAGCCGGGGCGGTGCGCGTAGGGGCCGTCCTGGCCGAAGCCGGTGATCGAGCAATAGATCAGCGCCGGATTGACCTGCTTCACGCTCTCATAGTCGAGGCCGTAATTCTTCAGGTCGCCGACCTTGTAGTTCTCGATCAGCGCGTCGGCTTCGCGAGCCAGCGCGAGCACCAGCGCGCGGTCCTCCTCCTTGCTCAGATCGGCGGCGACCGAGCGCTTGTTGCGGTTGATCGCGTGATAATAGGCGGCGGAAAGATTCTCGCCCTGCTTGCCTTCGACATAGGGCGGGCCCCAGGCCCGCGTGTCGTCGCCGGCGCCGGGCCGCTCGATCTTGATCACATCGGCGCCGAGATCGGCCAGCACCTGCCCGGCCCATGGGCCGGCCAGCACGCGCGCGAGTTCGAGGACTTTCAGGCCGTGCAGGGGTGCGGGCATCGACTCAGTTGAACGCTTGTATTCCAGTAATGGCGCGCCCCAGTATCAGCGCGTGGATGTCGTGGGTGCCTTCGTAGGTGTTGACGGTTTCCAGGTTCGCCGCGTGGCGCATCACATGATATTCGCCGGCAATGCCGTTGGCGCCGTGCATGTCGCGCGCGGCGCGCGCGATATCGAGCGCCTTGCCGCAATTATTGCGCTTGATGAGGGATACAAGCTCGAGCGGGCAGTTGCCCTCGTCCATCAGACGCGAAGCCCGTAGCGCCGCCTGCAGGCCGAGCGCGATCTCGGTCTCCATGTCGGCGAGCTTTTTCTGGATCAGCTGATTGGCGGCGAGTGGCCGACCGAACTGCTTGCGGTCCATCGTGTAGCTGCGCGCGGCATGGAAGCAGAACTCGGCCGCCCCCATGGCGCCCCAGGCGATGCCGAGCCGGGCGCGGTGCAGGCAGCCGAACGGGCCCTTGAGGCCGGAGACGTTCGGCAACAGCGCATCTTCGGGCACCTCGACGCCTTCCATCACGATTTCGCCGGTGATGGAGACGCGGAGCGACAGTTTTCCCTCGATCTTCGGCGTCGAGAGCCCTTTGGCGCCGCGCTCCAAGATAAAGCCGCGGATCGCGCCGTCGTGGGCGTCGGACTTGGCCCAGATCACGAATACGTCGGCGATCGGCGCATTGGTGATCCAGAGCTTGTTGCCGGTGAGCCGATAGCCGTTCGCGGTTTTCTCCGCGCGCGTGCGCATGCCGCCGGGATCGGAGCCGTGATCGGGCTCGGTCAGCCCGAAGCAGCCGACCCACTCGCCGCTGGCGAGTTTGGGGAGGTATTTCTGGCGCTGCGTTTCGCCGCCATAGGCATAGATCGGATACATGACGAGCGACGACTGCACGCTCATCGAGGAGCGAAATCCGGAATCGACCCGTTCGATCTCGCGCACCGCGAGCCCGTAGCAGACGTAGCTCAGGTCCGCGCCGCCATATTGCTCGGGAATGGTGGAGCCCAGCAGCCCGAGCTTGCCCATCTCGGTCACCACCGCACGATCGAACTTCTCGTCGCGATAGGAAGCGACCACGCGCGGCAGCAGCTTGTCCTGCGCGTAGGCGCGTGCGGTATCGCGCACCTGACGCTCTTCCGCTGAGAGTTGGCCCTCAAGGTCGAATGGATCGGCCCAATCGAAGGCCGCGCGGGCGGGCGCAGTCTGCCCGGTCGATGCGCGCGCTTTGCTCATCCTTGCCTCCTCGCCGCTCAGCTGCCGCGATACGTAGCATAGCTCCAGGGCGAGGCCAGCAGCGGCACATGATAATGCCCTTCCGCCTCGGCGATGGAGAAGCGTACCGGCACTACGTCGAGAAAAGCCGGCTGCGGCAGGCCGAGATTCCTTCCTGCGAAATAGTCGCCGACGTGGAAGCGCAGTTCGTAGCGGCCGATGCGCAAAGGCCCGCCCGACAAGAGCGGCGCGTCGGTGCGGCCGTCGGCATTGGTCTTGGTCTTGACGAGCGGCAAGGCCGCGCCTTGCTCGTAGAGCTCGATCACAACCCCTGTGGCCGGTAGGCCCGAGTGCGTATCGAGCACGTGGGTCGTGAGCTTTCCGTCGGTCTTGGGCATCCCCGCCCCCTCCACTATTTCGGCCAGCCGCAGGCGCGCGATAAGCCCTATTTCCGCGAGCGCCGCGGCGAGCTCCGTGTGCGCATCGTTGCCGAGCCGGCGCTCGAAACTATCCAAAATCGCCTTGCGCGTCTGCCGCCTCGCGCAGATTACAAACGGGTAGCCGAACTTGTCCTTGTAGGCCGCATTCAATCGCTCGAAGCGCTCGAATTCAGCGTTGGAAAGCTTGTCGAGGCCGAGCGCGCCCTGTTCGGCCTCGGACGCCGCCGTGAGCGTGCCCGCGCGCGTGGCCTTGCCAGCGAGGTCCGGGTGACTGCGGATGAGCGCGAGCTTCTCGTCCCGAGCCGCGCTACCGACCGCGCGAACCATCGCGTCGAACAGCGCCGTCACGGTCGCAAACGGCGCGCGCTTATGCGCCCGTTCGGCGACCCAGGGCGAATACTCGAAAATGCCACCCAAGGCGGCCACGAAATTCGCCCGCTCGGTCGCATTCAACATGTCGAGGGAGACGCGCATTCCACTTGCCTATAGCGCCAGGTGGACTTGCCCGCCACCTTGGCCAAGAACGCTAATCTCCGATAGCCTAACGGCGACTTACTTACAGCAGGATGAGAGCAAGCCATGAACCTCGCCCGTATGTTGCGTCAGCGCGCCGAAGCCGGCCGCCCGGTCCGGGTCGGCTTGATCGGCGCCGGCAAGTTCAGCTCCATGTTCCTGGCGCAAGCCCGCACCACGCGCGGGCTGCACGTGGTTGGGCTCGCCGATCTGGTTCCGGAGCGCGCGCACCAGGCGTTGAAGAACACCGGCTGGGATGTTCCGGGGCAGATCGCGAAGAATTTCTCCGAAGCGCTTGCGGCCGGCAAGACCGTCGTGACCGACGACGCCAATGCGCTGATCGACTCCGACATCGAAGTGCTGGTCGATATCACCGGCAACCCGGCGGCGGCCACCCGGCACATCCTGCGCGCGTTCGAGCGCGGCTTGCACGTGGTGAACGTCACGGTCGAAGCCGACGTGCTGGTCGGCCCGCTGCTCGCCGAGCGTGCGAAGAAAGCCGGCGTCGTCTATGCGCTGGCCTATGGCGACCAGCCGGCGCTGGTGTGCGAGATGGTGGACTGGGCCGAGGCCTGCGGCTTCCGCGTGGTCGCCGCCGGCAAG
>JAABRB010000410.1 GCA_011391185.1 Betaproteobacteria bacterium | reverse complement strand
CAACGAGAAGGTGATGCCCGAGAGTCCCTTGCGGGACATGGAGTGGTTCACCCCCCACGACCTGCGCCGGACCGCTGCCACGGGAATGGGGGACCTCGGGAGCGACGATTTCACCATCGGCATGGTGCTCAACCACCGCAGCCGGGGCGTGACCGCGCGCTACAACCACGCGCGCTACGAGGCGGAGAAGCGCCAGACCCTCGACCTGTGGGCCGAGCGGATCGAGCTCATCATTCGCGGCGACGGCAAGGTCGCGACCCTGCCAGCGGGCAGCCGGCGCCGCGTCGCGAGGGCGAGCAGGAGCGCCGCGTGACCGCGCGGCCCTGAGTCTGCCGCCCTTCGCCGGCATCGACACGGAGGGGACCCCCATGATGGATTTCAACGATGAACGCGAGGCACTGGCCCACATCCAGCACATGCGACTGTTGCGACTGTCCTACGAGATTCCCGAATCAGAGGCCGCACGCGCGTTCGAGTCCGCCCTCGGCGAACATCTCGCGGCGCTCGAGCAGGACGGCGGACCCGCGACGGCGGACAAGGCTGACCGCGCGTGGCTCCTGGCCGTCGGGGCCGTCCTGCGCGATGCCGCGGATGGTGGCCGGCCGCTCAGCCCGCGCGCCTGCGCATCGCTCGAAGCGATCCTCGCCAACTGCGCGACATGCTCGATCGCTTTGGTCCCCAGGTTCGGCGCATCGCCGATCCCCTCGTGCGGCTCTGGGCGATCGAGCTATTTTTCCGCGTTCACGGGCTTCTGCCCTGGCCGCCCATGCAGGTTTCGGCGTCCCCGATTTTCGGGAAGGATCTGAATCACGCCGACCCTGACGCCGATTAGGCGTCAGCGGCCGTGCGCTCAGTGCTCGAGGAGAGCAGCCGTTCGGCAGCCGGCTCGGGACCCACGTCGATGGTTTCGCCCGCCGCCAGCTTGGCCTGCATCGCGCGCGACTTGAGTATGACCTGCTGGAGCTCATCAGCGGTCATCTCCACCAAGGCGCGGCCATCGAACTCGATCACGTCCCGCGCGGCGTTGTGTGGCAGGGCGGGCAGCCCGGCACGATCGAGCAGAGTCTTGGCGGCATCGACGCGCGCGCCGGCAGGTGCAATCTCGTCGGGCATGATCGCCTCGAGGACGCCGAGGGCCCTGGTCGCCAGATTGCACCGGAGCACACGTTCCTGTTCGGCCCGGATGGCCGCGCGGACGTGAGGAATGTGAAGTAGGGCGTAGGCGTGCTCCCGTGCCGTTCGGGCCGAGAATCCTGCCTTCCGCGCCGCATCTGCGCCGTTGCCGCCATTGGTTACAAAGTTAGTGACGAACCGTTCTTGTTTTCTCGTGAGCTCTCTCATCCAACCAGCATGGCAAACCAGATCGTCGGTGGCTTCTACCCTCCCCGCTCCCGTGCCCGCTGAGGACATTTGACCCACTGCGCAATCTCGCCCTCGCCCGCCTCGCCGAGTTCGTACTGAGGCACGCCGTAGCGCGCGAACAACGCCGGGGCCAGCGGACAAGCGGCGAAGCAGTTGTGATAGAGAACTAGGTCAATCGCGTCCTCCGCGGAGCACGAGAGCGTTGCTACGGCACTTATCGAGGTGTTTTGATTCTGTGTAATCTTGCGTTTCCCTCCAGACTTCGCGCCCATGAGGGAGGGTCTCTTGTTCAGATCCCGCGGCACATGGAGAGCAATCGTGTCAAGGTTTCCGCGCCCTGAAATTTGGTCGAGGCGTCGGGTGAGGGGATCACGCGCACGCGCGACCGGGGGTGCCGGCGGGGTCCACGGGACGTGCTGATGCTGTGAGCGCGCGCGTCGCGCGGCTGGCATCGCCGACCGCAGGCCGCGCTCCGGTCTCAGGTGCCCCTCGGGGGCCTCGCTGTCGTGTCGGTGAACGACGTGCGCGCTGACGTCTCAGCCTGAAGTTCGCCGATGTTGACGTACATGCTATTGCTTGTAGTCGGAGGCCCCTTTGCTCCTAGCTTCTTCAAGAGCAGCGCGACCTGTTCGATTGCGGCATCTATGCCGCCGACAACCTCGGTCGCGGCTTCGTGATCGAAAGCCAGGCCTTCAGGGCTGATTTTGCGGCTGACCACAGGTTGCCCTGGGTCCGATTGCCATTCGCCGATGATGTTCTGAATCAACGGCGCGCCTGTATCCGGATCCTTGATCCACACCCCGTGGGCGAGCAGGTTTCGCTTGTCGCGCAGCCGCTTAAATTCTTCGTGGTTCAGCTTCGAGAGCTCGATCGCATCAAGGCCACGAAGCTTGGCGAGCGCCCTGATGAGCGGAACGTATTCGGTGCCCTCGGCCGACTTGAAGATGTAGCGTGCTTCCTTCGGACCAACACCGATAATGAGACGGAGGGCCTCGATCAGATGCCATTCCAGGCAGGCAAAGCGGGCGATTACGCGCCCGACCCCGACAGCGTAGTCGTCGGGCAGATCGTCGAGGACTCTAGCTTCGTGCATCTCACGATCCCCTAGACACCAACGGGCGTCCAGCCCGCGCCGTCGGCGTTCTTGTCGTTCACGTACTGCCAACGCCGCCCGCAAGCTTTGCAGCGGTAGTGTGTGATCGTGATCTTCGCTTGGCCGATCGGCGTCGGCCCCCTCATGGGTTGGCCCTCCTGCACGAGTCTCGCGTGCCCTGGGGCGCCCCGCTTGCCATGCTCGATGGCTTCACAGTCCGCGCACACGGCTCCTCCTTGAGGTCTCCCGCTCCACCGGGGACCGAAACTGCGTACTGTCGCCTACCTGCTACCCGCTGTGCTACCCGAAACGCAACCTAGTTGAGGATCGCCTTGTAACAAATTGATTCTTGGTGCTGGCGCGCGGACTCGAACCGCGGACCTACTGATTACGAATCAGATTCTTTAGCCAAGCGCGCCGTTTCACCGCATTCAACTTCCGCAGGTATCGACCCGGAAGCCAGGACTGGAACGGCTTTTCGCCTGCCGCCTCCATTCGTTTGCGTTTCAGGGTATCGCGGCTATACTGCTACCCGTAGGCCGTCTGGGTAGCAAAATAGCCCGTCCGGGTAGCGGGAGAACACGATGCCGAAGCGCGAGAAGCATTTTACGGACGCGAGTGTGCGGGCGCTCAAGGCGCGACCGCAGCGCTATGAGGTGTACGAGGCAGGCCGGCCCGGGTTCGGGCTGCGCATCTCAGAGTCGGGCAAGAAGACGTGGATCTTCCTGTACCGGTTCCAGGGGCGCCCGCGTCGGATGACGCTTGGCGAATATGGCGCGCCGCTTCCCAAGCTCGGGCTCGCCGATGCTCACATGGCGCACGCCGCCGCGGTCAAGAAGCTCGAGGGCGGCATCGACCCGGGCACCGAGAAGCTCGAGCGCGACGACGCGCTGCGCCGGGCGCCAACAGTCGAAGTGCTCGCCGGCGAGTACCTGGAGAAGCACGCGAAAATCAAGAAGCGCACGTGGGCGGAGGACAATCGGATCCTCAACGCCGACATTCTGCCCCGGTGGCGCAATCGCAAGGTGGCGAGCATTACCCGCCGCGATGTCGTCCTGCTGCTCGATTCGATCGTAGGCCGCGGCGCGCCGATCGCGGCGAACCGCGCCCGCGCCCTGCTCTCGCGGATGTTCCGCTTCGCGGTAGC
>JAABRB010000409.1 GCA_011391185.1 Betaproteobacteria bacterium | reverse complement strand
ATTTTTCTCCCCTCCTCTTTGAGGAGGGGTGGCGCCGTAGGCGACGGGGTGGTGAACAGCACTAATCAAAGCCGGAACCACCCCCCGCCCTGCGGGCGGACCCCTCCTTGAAAAGGAGGGGAGGGTTCGAGGCTTTTTCCCCTCCTCTTTGAGGAGGGGTGGACGCGTAGCGGACGGGGTGGTGTCCTGCGTTAATCAAAGCCGGAACCACCCCCCGCCCTGCGGGCGGACCCCTCCTTGAAAAGGAGGGGAAAATGCATTCGCCCGCGCTTGCGCGCGCCGCTTCACTCGGCAAAGCGCACCGCGCTGATCGGCGGCAGGTTGAGCGAGACGCACTGCCAGGAGTCGCCCGCGTCCTCCGAGATCCACAGCCCGCCCGTGGTCGATCCCATCGCGAGCCGCGTGCCGGTCGAATCGACGGCGAGGCCGTGGCGGTAGACGAGATCGTAGGAGGGTTGCGCCGGCAGGCCCTCGTGAAGCGCGTCAAAGTGCTTGCCGCCGTCGCGCGTGCGCGTGACCACGAAGCGCGCATCGACGGGCACGCGTCGCTCGTCCTTGATCGCCGGAACGAACCACGCGACGTCGGGGTCGCGCGGATGGACGGCAACGGCGAACCCGAACGATGACGGTGCGACGTCGGTAACCTCTTTCCATGTGGCTGCCGCATCGATCGAGCGGTAGATGCCGCAATGATGCTGTGCCCAGAGGATCTCCGGCTGGGCGGGACAGGCGACGATGCAATGCGGGTCCTGGACGTTCGGGTTGTCTTGCATTTCGGGCGGCATGAAGGGGAAACGCATGCCGGTCGCCGAGGCGCGCCAGGTCTCACCCGCGTCTTCGGTGACCCACACGCCGCCGCATGAGATGCCCAGGGTCACGTGCGCCGGATTGCGCGGATCGACGAGGATCGAGTGAATGCCCGGGTGGTCGTAGCCGCCGCCCACCCATTCGAGTCGCTCGGGCCGGTCCCACAGGGACCGTATCAGCTGCCACGACTGGCCGTGGTCCCGCGAGCGGAACAATCCGCCGGGAATCGTTCCCGCCCAGAGCACGCCGGGCTCGCCCTTCCCGCCCGTCTCGAGCGTCCAGAGCAACACGAGCTTCCACGGCGCGCCCGCCGCGCCCGCGGGCTGTGGCGGATATGTCGGCGCCGTGAACTCTTCCCATGTCTTGCCGTCGTCGCGTGAGCGCTTGAGCTTCACGCCGAAGTGTCCAAGATTGAGCGTCGCATAAAGTGCGCCGTCCCGCGCATCGTCCAGAACGTTGGTGACCGGATCGCCCAGGAATTCGGGTTTGCCGATCGCCCAGCGGCCGTCGCGCCGGGTGACGGTGAACAGTCCCTTGCGGGTGGCAACGCGTACGCGATCACTCATTGGAGACCTCCTTCAACCGCCGGTCAGCGCCTGGAGTACGTAGATTTCGCTCTCCGGACGCACCGTGTCAGACAGCCGCTCCCGGTCCTGGACGCGCGCGCCGTCGACGAAGATCGCCACATGCTTGCGCAAGTGGCCCTGGTCGTCCAGCACGTAGCCGCGCAACATACCGTGCTCGACGAACACGGCGTCGAGTGCGGCGCGCACCGTATCACCACTCACTTCGCAGGTCGGTGACGGTACGTGCCGCTGGAGCTGGGCGGTGAAGACGACCTTTGGCATTGCACGTCCGCTCCGCCCTGGCGTGGGCCCGCGTTGCTACCGACGCGATCCGACGTTCAGTGGCGCATCGCGCGGAGCGGGCGCGAGCTCGCGCAGGAACTCGCCCACTGCCTGCCAGAACTCGTCGCGGCGCTCGATCCCGTAGTGACGCTGATGGGCCAGCGTCACGGTGCGATGCGGCCCGCCCCAGGCGCGCGCGAGCGCCTTGCCGTTCTCGACCGGCGTGACGGTGTCGTTCTCCGCCAGCACGAAGAGCGCCGGCACGGTGATGGTCGGCGCGATCGTAGCCGAATCGTAGTGGCCGTTGAGGAGCAACCCGACGGGCAGGTACGGAAAGCGCTCCGCGCCGAGCGCAGCGAAGCTGTCGAAGGGCGTGGCGAGTATCGCGCCGCGCGTCGTGCGTTCCGCAGCCACCTTGACGGCGACATACGAGCCGAGACTGCGGCCGAGCAGTACGATCGACGCGGGGTCGACGTCCGACCGTGCGGCCGCGTAGTCGTAGACGAGCCTGGCGTCCTCGAGAATCACCTGCTCGGACGGTGCACCCTCCGAAAGGCCGTAGCCGCGGTAGTTGATGAAAAGCCAGCCCCATTCGCGCGGCTTCGCGCCCTGATCGATCATCCATGACGTCTCGCGGCGCACGCCGCCGAAAACGATCACGATCGGGAACCGCTCGCCACGCCGCGCCCCCGGCGGGTGCTTCAGCCACCCGTGCAGCTTGACGCCGTCGGGTGTGGCGAGGTGCACCTCCTCGATGCCGTTCTCACGCGACGCGACGGACGCAAGGTACTCGGAGCCCGGCGACCACGGCCGGTAGAGATAGCGCTGCTCGAGCGGCTCGAGCAGTACGGCACAGCCGACGACGACGAGAGAAACCGCACCGGTGAGCAGGGTAATCAGGAGGCGCATGGCCGTCATTCTAGGAGCGATTCGCACCGAAGGGGTAGACACCGGAGTCCGGAGCCATCCTTCGTCTCAGGCGGCGATCCGCGAAACGTGGTCGTGAATCGCGCCCGGCGTGGTCCACCACGCCCGCCCGCTCTGCACGATGTGCGCAAGCGCCCGGCGGAGGTGCCGTAGCCGGTGCGGCTGGCCGACGATATACGGGTGCAGCGCGATCCCCATGACCAGTGACTGCCGTGCCGATTGCCCGAGCATCTCGTCGTAGCAGTCGATGATCATGTTCGCGAACTCGTCGGCGCCGGCAAGACGCGCCATCACCGCGGGAATGTCGTTGATCTCCTGCGGGTAGGGAATCGACCAGAAGGCTCCGCCACGCGTGCGAAAGCGCGTGGGCTGGTCGTCGTGCGCCCAGTTCAGCACGTACTTGTATCCGGCTTCCTGGAGAAGATCGGGCGTGGCGTGGCTTTCCGCGATCCACGGCGACAACCATCCCGCCGGTGGCCGGCCTTCCTCCCGAGCGATGCGATCGGTGCAATACGCGATGAGCGTGCGCTCCGCTTCCTCGGTCATCTCGCCCTGGTGGTCTGCGTTCGTGTGGCCGTGTCCGATCACCTCGGCGCCCCACGCGTACTGTCCGTGCCGGAACGCCGCCATCACCTCCGGGCAGTAGTCGTAGACGCTGGTGTTCACCAGCACGCCGACCGGCAGCTTGAGCGAGTCGAACAGCTCGATGCAGCGCCAGACGCCGACGCGGTTGCCGTAGTCGCGCCATGAGTAGTTGAGCACGTCCGGCTCGCTCGAGGGCGCGAGCTTCGCGCCGCGGCCCATCCCGAACTCGAAGTGCTCGATGTTGAATCCGATATAGACCGCCAGGCGCTTGCCGTCGGGCCAGGCAAATTCCGGGCGGCGCGTGATCGGTGAATAGTGGTAGCGACCGTGGGAACGAAGCGTGCGCATGCTGGCAGGAGATCTTACGGTGCGGTTGACGGGGCGGCGCGCGGCATGTTTCCGCCGGTCAGATCTCGTCGATCGACGTGGAATTCTC
>JAABRB010000043.1 GCA_011391185.1 Betaproteobacteria bacterium | reverse complement strand
AGGACCTCGCACAGCGGATCGCAGCCGGGTGCGTGGTCGTAACCCCGAATCGCAGGCTCGCGGCACATCTCAAGCGCGAGTACGACGCACGGCAGATCCGGGACGGCAAATCGGCCTGGCCTACAGCGGACATCATTCCCTTTTCGGCTTTCGTCGAGCGCGCCTACGGCGATGCGCTCTATTCCAGCCACGCCGCAGGTCTGCCAATCCTGCTCGCGCCCGCGCAGGAGCAGGCGCTGTGGGAAAACCTCATCCGCGAATCGGAAAGCGGCAAGGCGCTGCTCGCCATTCCCGAGACGGCCGCGCTCGCGCGCGAAGCGTGGCAGCTCGCGCATGCCTGGGGCCTCCTGCCGCGGCTGGGAAAATTCCCGCTTAACGAAGACGGCAAGGCATTCCAGCAATGGGCGCAACGCTACGAGGCAGTGACCCGGCGCGAGCGGCACACGGATGGCGCCCGGCTTGCCGACGTGGCCGCCTCGAGGCTGACGCGACCGGAAATCCGCAAGCCGGAATCCCTGGTCCTCTACGGTTTTGACCTTGTCATGCCGCAGCAGGCGGCGTTCTTCCAGGCGCTGGCGGATACCGGGTGCGAGGTGACCGCCGCCGGCTCCGAGCCGCGCGGCGGCGCACTCCAGCGCGTGGCTTGCGCGGACAGCACTGAAGAGATACGCCGCGCAGCGGCGTGGGCGCGGGCGCGCCTTGAAGCAAATGGGGCGGCCCGCATCGCCGTCGTCGTGCCCGATCTGGCGAAGCACCGCAAGACGGTTGAGCGCATCTTCAGCTCGACGATGGAGCCGGACTACGCCCTGCCGGGCCGCGGTTGCGCGGTGTTGCCGTTCAATACTTCCCTGGGCGAGGCGCTCACGACGTACCCGCTCGTTAACGCGGCGTTTCTCGCGCTCGAACTGGCAGGACGCGAGATCGACTTCGAACGCGCGAGCCGGCTGATCCGCTCGCCGTTTCTGGCCGACGCGGAATCGGAGTTCGCGCAACGCGCACGTTTCGACGCCTGGCTGAGGGTGCGCGCCGAGCCGGTCATCACGCTGGATCGCCTGCTCGCGCTGACGAATCATGAGGGCGCGGGCTGCCCGGCTCTCGCGCGGCAGCTCGCGGCGCTCGCCGAGTTCCGCAAGGCGCGGCTGTTTGGCGGGCAGCCGCCGTCCGCGTGGGCGAAAGCGATTTCCGAGGCGCTGATCGTCATCGGTTTTCCGGGTGAGCGCGGGCTCGACTCGACCGAGTTCCAGGCGCTGGCGAAATGGCACGAGGTGGTCGCCGATTTTGCGGCGCTCGACCGCGTGCTTGCGCGCACCGGCTACACCGACGCCGTGTCGCGGCTGCGGCGCATGGCGGCGGACGCGCTGTTTCAGCCCGAGTCGCCTGAAGTGCCGATCCAGGTGCTGGGCGAGCTCGAAGCCACCGGCATGACGTTCGACCACCTGTGGGTCATGGGCCTGTCCGACGAGACCTGGCCGCGCACGCCGCGCCCGAACCCGTTTCTGCCGGCCGAGCTGCAGCGGGGGGCGGGCGTGCCGCAGGGTTCTGCCGCGGGCATGCTCGAGCAGGCGCGCCGCCTGACGGGGGAGTGGTTGTCATGCGCGGACGAGGTGGTCCTGAGCTACCCGCTGCGCGAGGACGACCGCGAGTTCAAGGCGAGCTCGCTCATCGTGGCGGTGCCCGAAAGCGCGATCGCGTTGCCCGAATACGCGAGTTATCGCGGCGCGGTACACGACCTGCGAAAGATCGATCGCATCGAGGATGCCCGGGCGCCCGCGCTCGGCGCCGGGTCAACGGTGGGCGGCGGCACGACCGTCATCCGCGACCAGGCGGCGTGCCCGTTTCGTGCGTTTGCGCGCCACCGGGTCGGCGCCGAGGTCCTGGCAGCGCCACATGCCGGCCTCGACGCGATGGAGCGCGGCACGCTGGTGCACCGGGTGCTGGCGCAGGCGTGGGCGAAGCTGAAGGCGAAAAGCGCGCTCGACGCGATTTCCGATGCCGACCTCGATGCGCTTCTCGCGCGCGCGGCCGAAGATGCGGTCGCGCGCATCCGCCGCGAACGCCCGACGGTGCTGTCTGGCCGTTTCGCCGAGATCGAGAAGCGGCGTCTCTCCCGGCTCGCGCGCGAATGGCTCACGCAGGAGAAGCGGCGCGGCGACTTCACGGTGCTCGCCACCGAAGACAGGCGCCGCATTGAAATCGGCGGGCTTGCGCTCAACGCGCGCCTCGATCGTGTCGACCAGACGGTCGACGGGCGCCGCATCGTCATCGATTACAAGACCGGCAAGGCATCGCCCGGCGCCATGGTCAGCGCGCGGCCGGAGGAACCGCAGTTGCCGCTCTACTTGGTCAGCACCGAACCGGATGCAGTTGCGGTGGCATTCGCGCAGGTGAAAGCGGGGGACATGAAGTTTGCGGGATTGGCCCGCGATGCCGACATGTTGCCGGACGTCCGTACGCTGCCGGATGGCAAGCTCAAGCAGGCGGAGCCGTCCTGGGGGCAGCAAGTTGAGACCTGGCGCGCTGATCTTGCGCGCATCGCCGCCGGGTTCGCGGCGGGCGAGGCGGCGGTCGATCCCAAGCAGTATCCAAATACCTGCCGCAATTGCGACGTGAAGCCGTTCTGCCGCGTCTACGAGCGGCTCGACAATGCGCTCGAGGAGGACGCGGAATGAGCGCCGCGGGCATACCCGATCTCGCCGCGCGCCGTGCCGCGCTCGACCCCGCGCGTTCGTTCATCGTGCAGGCTCCGGCGGGCTCCGGCAAGACCGAGCTCCTGATTCAGCGCTACCTCGGCCTGCTCGCGACCGTGGAGCATCCCGAGGAGATCGTCGCCATCACCTTCACGCGCAAAGCGGCTGGCGAGATGCGCGAGCGAGTGCTGGCGGCGCTTCTCGACGCGCGCGCCGGCAAGGAGGGAAAAACAGAGCACGAGAAAATCACGCTGGCGCTCGCGGCCGCGGCGCTCGCGCGCGATGCGGCAGAGCGCTGGGGTGTCACCGACAATCCGGCGCGGTTGCGCATCCAGACCATCGACTCGCTGTGTGCGGCGCTGACGCGCCAGATGCCCATGCTGTCGCGCTTCGGCTCGCAGCCCGAGAGCATCGAGGACGCGTCCGAACTCTATGCCGAGGCGGCGCGTGCGACGGTCGAGCTCGTCGAGGGCGGCGGCGCGGCCGCGCGGGACGTCGAGCGGCTGCTTGCTCACCTCGACAACGACGTCGGGCGCGTCGAGGGGCTGCTCGCCGACATGCTCGGTCGCCGCGATCACTGGCTGCGGCACGTGCATGGGCGCGGGCGCGACGAGCTGGAGGCGGCGTTGCGCAACGCGAGGCGCGACGCGCTCGCGCGCCTGCGCGTAGCGCTCCCGCCGGGACCCGCGTCCGAGTTGAAGGCAATCGCCGATTTCGCGTTCGGCAAACTGGAGCGCGGGAAATTCGGGGACGACGCAGAGAGCTGGGTGCAGCTCGCCGGGCTGTTCCTGACCGAAAAGGACAATTGGCGCAAGACCCTCACGAAAAACCACGGGTTCCCCGCGGGCAAGCCGACGCAGCCGTGGAAAGATCGCGCGCTGGCGCTCTTCGAGACGATGGGCGCACATGACGCGTTCCGCGCGGCACTGGCCGACGTGCGCCGCCTGCCGCCGGAACAGTACAGCGAGGAACAGTGGGAGGTGCTCGGCGCCATCACGCGCCTCCTGCCGCTCGCCGCCGCGCAATTGAGGCTCGTGTTCCAGGCGCGCGGGCAGGTCGATTTCACGGAGGTGGCGCAGCGCGCGGTGCTCGCGCTGGGCGAGCTCGGGAACCCGAGCGACCTCGCGCTTGCGCTCGACTACCGCATCCGCCATCTGCTGGTGGACGAATTCCAGGACACTTCAATCAGCCAGTACGAGCTGGTCGCGCGGCTCACCGCCGGCTGGGAGCCGGGCGACGGGCGCACCGTGTTCGCGGTCGGCGACCCGATGCAGTCAATCTACCGCTTCCGCGAGGCCGAGGTGGGGCTGTTCCTGCGCGCGCGCGCGGCGGGCATCGCGGGCGTTGCGCTCGAATCGATCGCGCTTTCGGCCAACTTCCGCTCGCAGGCTGGCATCGTCGGGTGGGTCAACGATACTTTCAGCCGGGTCATGCCGGCGCGCGAGGACGTCGGCACCGGCTCGGTGCCGTACACCGCGTCGTCCGCGACGCGCGATGCGGCTCCGGGGGCGGCGGTCACCGTGCATCCTTTTTTCAACGACGACCGGGCGGCGGAAGCGGCGAGGGTGGCGGGAATCGTCGCGGAGACGCGGCGCGAGAACGCGGACGGGACGGTCGCGATCCTCGTGCGCACCCGCGGCCACCTGCGCGAAATCGTGCCGCAACTGAAGGACGCCGGCTTGCGTTTCCGCGCGATCGAGATCGAGCCGCTCGGCCATCGCCCGGTGGTGCAGGACCTGCTGGCGTTGACGCGCGCGCTGTCGCATCCCGCCGACCGTCTTGTCTGGCTGGCGACGCTGCGCGCCCCGTGGTGCGGGTTCACGCTCGCCGACCTCGACCGGCTGGCCGGCGGCGGCGCAGGTCGCACCATTTGGGAATTGATGAACGACGGCGCGCGGGTCGCGGCGCTGTCCGCTGACGGGCGCGCTCGGCTCGAGCGCGTGCGCTCCGTGCTCAAGGAGGCGCTTGGCGACCGCTGCCGCGGCTCGCTGCGCGCCCGCGTCGCCGGCGCCTGGTTCGCGCTCTCCGGGCCGGCTTGCGTGGAGAACATCACCGACCTGGAGGACGCCGAAATCTATTTCGACCATCTCGAAGCGCACGAGGAAGCCGACGAGATCGCCGACCTGGGGGCATTCGAGGAAGGGCTCGCCGATCTTTACGCGCTGCCCGATTTGCAGGCCGGCGAGCAGCTGCAGATCATGACCATTCACAAGGCGAAGGGCCTCGAGTTCGACACGGTGATTGTGCCGGGGCTGGGCCGCGCGCCGCGCGCCGACGAGGCCAGGCTGCTCTCGTGGATGGAGCAGCCGCGCGAAGACGGGGCCGGTACCGATCTGCTGCTCGCGCCGATCCGGGAGACGGGCACGGACGACGACCCGATCTACCGGTGGCTCCGAAAGCTCGAAACCGAGAAGGAGCGCCTGGAGTCGGGCCGCCTGCTGTACGTCGCGGCCACGCGCGCGAAGCGGCGCCTGCACCTGCTGGGTGACGCAAGCCTCAAGGACGACGACGACGGTGCGCTCTCCCTGAAAGCGCCGGGTGAGCGAACGCTGTTGAGCCAGTTGTGGCCGCTAGTGGCGCCTCTCTATGAAGAGGCGGCCGCGCGCCACGTCGAGGACGCGCCAGCGCCGGCCGAAGATCCGCTCGACCAGTCGCTGCTTCGCATCGCGTCCGGCTGGCAGCCGCCCGCGCCGCCGCCGCGCGTCGCATGGACGCCGCCGCCCGATCCGGCGCGCGCGCGCGACGTGATCGAGTTCTCGTGGGTGGGCGAGACCGCGCGACATGTTGGAGCCGTCGTGCATCGCTGGCTGCAGCGAATTGCAGAAGACGGCCTCGCGGGCTGGGATGCAGCGCGCGTTCGTTCGCTGCGGAAAACTTTCAGTGACGAGCTGGTCGCGAACGGCTTGTCCGCCGATGCCGTGCAGGCCGCATCCGGGCGCGTGGCGGACACGCTCGAGCAAACGCTGGCCGACGCGCGCGGGCGCTGGCTCCTCGGCCCCCATGACGACGCGCAATCGGAGCTGCGGCTGACCGGCACCACTGAAGACGGGGTTGTGAATATCGTGATGGACCGGACTTTCGTGGACGAGGGAGTGCGCTGGATCGTGGACTACAAGACCGGCGTGCACGAGGGCGGCAGCGCCGAGGCGTTCCTCAACCGCGAACAGGAGCGCTACCGCGGCCAGCTCGAGCGCTACGCCGCGGTCATGAAGTCGCGCGATGTCCGCCCGGTCAAACTGGCGCTCTATTTCCCGCTGTTGAAGGGATGGAGGGAGCTGACGCCGAAGGATGAGGGATGAGGGGAAAAACCTATCCGCCCAACGTCACTGCGTCGCTGCGTCACTTCGTCACTTCGTCACTTCGTCACTTCGTCACCGCAATTAAGACTTCCACGGCGCGACCGGCGCCTCGCCCTTGATCGTCGTGCGGTGCATTACGCGCCGCTGCGCCGTGTCCACCTCGGTGCGGTAGTGCATGCAGCAGCGGTTGTCCCATAGCACGATGTCGCCAACGCGCCACTTGTGCGTCCACGCGTACTTTGCCTGCGTTGCGTGCGCCCACAGGCGGTCCAGAAGCTTCTCGCTTTCCGCGTTGGGCATGCCGACGATGTAGTTCGACGGCCACACGCGCCGTCGGCCGAGGTAAAGCGCGCGCTTTCCCGTCACCGGGTGCACGCGTACCAGCGGGTGCGTCGGGCCCTCGACTTCCTCGGGCTTCGTCGGCAGCGTCACGCCGGGGCGCAGCACGCCCGCGCTGTTGCGGCTCGAGTCGTGCACCTGTGACTTGCCCTCGATCGCGCGCTTGAGATCGTCCGGCAACTCCTCGTACGCCAGGTACTGATTGTTAAACGAAGTGTTGCCGCCGCCGTTCACCGGCACTTCCAGCGAGTAGAGCATGCTGCCCGCGGGCGGCACCTTCACGTAGGAATTGTCGGTGTGCCATACCACTTCGTAGCTGCCGAGACCGCCGTTGTCCATCACCGGCTTGCCGTCCGGCCCCAGGTTGGAAATGATGCTGATGCTGGGGTGCTTCGAGATCATGTACTGGTTGTCCACCTTCTCGCCGACGTCGAGGTGGTACTTGCGCGCGGCTGCCTCGTGCGGCGGACCGAAGATGCCGGAGAAGGCGAGCAGTTGCTCGTCGTCAAGTGTCTGGCCGCGGATCAGCAGCACGAGATGGTCGGCCCACGCCCTGCGCAGCGCGGCCTTGACCTCATCGGGGACCGGGGCCGAGAGATCGATACCGCGAATTTCCGCGGCGAGCGCCGCGCCGCTCGGCACCACTTCGAGCGTGGCGGTCGTGTTGGCCATGGCGGGGCGTGTCTTCGACGCGGAGCCATCCTGCGGGCGGGTCAGCATGCGGGCTTCCTTCGATTTAGATTCCATTCTCGTGTGCGCCCGCGCGAGCGTCAAGTCGGAAGGCTGAAAATGACGAGATACGGGTGACGAGATGCGGGTGGCAGGTGTCCCCATCACCCGCCCGCCGCGGTCAAGACTTATCGCTCTCAGCCGTCAGCCGTCACGCCGGTAGGCTTCAATTTCCCCGGGAGGAGGCAACCCTTGCGGGCACGGTGGAGGATGTGTTTCTCGAGGTCCGCACCGCTCACCTTCACGGTTTTCTCCTTGCCCGAGCGCGAGATGCCCGCTACGTTCACTTCCCTGGAGCTGGCAAAGCCCACCGCGACGAGCTTCTCGTCGTCGTTGAGACCCATCAGCGTGATGCCGCGGCCGCGGCCCAGCTCCTTCAGCTCATCCACCGGGAATAGCAGCATGCGGCCTTCCTCGGAGAACGCCGCTGCGAGCTCCGGCTTCTCGGGAACGGGGGCAGGGCGGATCACTTCTTCCCCTTGAGAGAGTGTCATAAAGGTTCTGCCGGCCTTCACGCGCGTCAGCAGGTCCTCGGCCTTGGCGATGAAGCCGTAGCCGCCAGAGTTCGCAAACAAGTATTTCTTCCCGGGCTGGGCGTCCACCACGTGCGCGAGGCGCGCGCCGGGCGCCAGCTCGATGAAGGAAGTGAGCGGCTGGCCGTCGCCCTTGCCGCTGGGCAGCTCGACGCATTCCACGCTGAACGCGCGGCCGGTGGAGTCGATGATCGCGACGTAGTGCACCGAACGCGTCTCGAACACCGCGTACGGCCCGTCGCCGGTCTTGTAGTTGGTGCCCGCGAGGTCGAGCTTGTGGCCGGTGCGCGCGCGCACCCAGCCGTTCCTCGAGACGATGATCGTCAGCGGCTCGTCGATGACCTGGCGCTCGAACGTCGCGCGCTCGGCGGTCTCGATCTGCGTGCGGCGGGCGTCGCCGTACTGCTTGGCGTCGTCGCGGATCTCGTCCGCGACGAGCTTCTTCATCGCCTCCTCGCTGCCGAGGAGCCCCTTCAGGCCCTTGCGCTCTTCCTTTAGCCCCTTTAACTCGGTCTCGATCTTGATGCCTTCCAGCCGCGCGAGTTGCCGCAGCCGGATCTCGAGGATGTCTTCCGCCTGCACCTCGGTCAGCTTGAACTGCTTCATCAGGTCCGGCTTGGGCTCGTCCGAGTTGCGGATGACCTTGATCACCTTGTCGATGTTCAGGAGGACGATAATGCGGCCTTCGAGGATGTGGATGCGCTTCTCGACCTGCGTCAGGCGATACTTCGAGCGCCGCGTGACGGTGATGATGCGGAACTGCACCCACTCGCCCACCAGATCCGCGATGTTTTTCCTCACCGGGCGCCCGTCGAGGCCCAGCGCGACGAGGTTCACCGGGAAGTTCTCTTCCAGGCTGGTGTGCGTCAGCATGAAGCGCATGAACTCCTCGGGGTCCTGGCGCGAGGAGCGCGGCTCGAGCACCAGCCGCAGCTTGTTGTCCTTGTCCGATTCGTCGTTGACCTTCTCGAGCTGGTTCAGCACGACCTGCTTCAGGTTTGCCTGCGCCGCCGAGACCTTGCCGCCCTTTTCCCTGGGCCTGGGGTTGGTGAGCGCTTCGATCTCGGCCATCACCTTCTTCACCGACGTCGTCGGCGGCAGCTCGTGCACGATGATCTGCCACTGGCCGCGCGCCATGTTCTCGATCTTCCAGCGGGCCCGCGCGCGCAGCGATCCACGCCCGGTCTTGTAGGCCTCGGCTATTTCCTCGCGAGTGCTGATGATTCTCCCGCCGCCCGAGAAGTCCGGCCCCTTGATGATGTGCATCAGGGACTTGGGCGTCGCGTTGGGGTGCTTCACCATGAATACCGCCGCTTCCGCCACTTCGCGCATGTTGTGCGGGGGCAGCTCGCACGCCATGCCGACGCCGACGCCGGAGGCGCCGTTGAGAAGCAGCATCGGCAGCCGCGCCGGCAGGAGCTTCGGCTCCTGCAAACGCCCGTCGTAGTTGGAGATGAAATCCACCGTGTCCTGGTCGATCTCGGAGAGCAGGAGATCGGCGAGCGGCGTCAGGCGCGCTTCCGTGTAGCGGTAGGCGGCGGCGGGGTCGCCGTCCTGCGTGCCGAAGTTGCCCTGGCCGTCGATCAGCGGGTAGCGCAGCGAGAAATCCTGCGCCATGCGCACCAGCGCCTCGTAGGTGGAGGCGTCGCCGTGCGGGTGAAACTTGCCAAGCACTTCGCCGACGATGCGCGCCGACTTGGAATGCTGCACGCCTGCTTTCAGGCCGAGCTCGTTCATCGCGTAGAGAATGCGGCGCTGCACTGGCTTCTGGCCGTCCTCGACGTTCGGGATGGCGCGCCCGCGCACCACGCTCATCGCGTAGGTGAGGTAGCTTCGCTCGGCAAACGACGCCATGTCGATGAACTCGTCATCCGCGGTCGCCGGTTTTGCCGATCCGCCTCCACCCTTGCCGCCACGGCCGGCGTCAGCCACCGGCCCGCCTTTGCCTTTCTTTGTCTTCGTCCTGGCTTTCATTGGCCCTTTGGCCATGTCTTTGGCGTTTGAACTTTTGGTGCTTGAATCCTTGGAGCTTGGGATTTCCGGGCTTTGCTCGAAAAGGTCGAGCGTGGCTTCATCCTTGCCGCCCTTGCGCGTCCTGGCGTCCGTCATACATCAGCCTCGACCGTGCTGCCGTTCTCTTCCATCCACTCGCAGCGCTTCTCGGCTTCCTTCTTCGACATCAGCATGTTGAAAAGCTTGTAGGTGCTGTTCTTGTCCTCGATGCGCACCTTGAGCAGCCGGCGCGTGTCGGGGTTCAATGCGGTTTCCCACAACTGCCCCGGGTTCATCTCGCCCAGGCCCTTGAAGCGCTGGATCGAAACCGATTCCCGCTTGATGCCGTCGTCGCGCGCGCGGTCGAGGATGGATTTCAACTCCTCCTCGTCGAGCGCATAGAGCTTCTTCGCCGCCCGCTTGCCGTGGCCGGGCACGTCCACCTTGTAGAGCGGCGGGCAGGCGATGTAGATGTGGCCTTTCTCGATCAGCTTCGGGAAATGGCGGTAGAAGAGCGTCAACAGCAGCACCGCGATGTGCGCGCCGTCCACGTCCGCGTCGGTCATCGAGGCGACCTTGCCGTAGCGCAGGCCGGAGAGGTCGGGGTTGTCCTTTTCGTCGTGCGGGTCCACGCCCAGCGCCACCGCAATGTCATGGATCTCGGCGTTGGAGAACAAGAGCTCGCGCTTCACTTCCCACGAGTTCAGCGCCTTGCCGCGCATGCGGTAGACCGCCTGGAAGCGCTTGTCGCGCGCCTGCTTGGCCGAGCCGCCCGCCGAGTCGCCCTCGACCAGGTAGAGCTCGTTGTCCTTCACGTCGGTGGACTCGCAGTCGGTCAGCTTCTCCGGCAGCATCACCACGCTCGAGGATTTCCTGCGCTCGATCTTCTGCACCGAGCTCGAGCGCTCGACCGCCTGCCGGATCACCAGCTCGGCGATTTTCCTGCCGTGCGCTTCGTGGCCGTTCATCCACAGCGCGAAGGGATCGCGCACCATTTCCGAGACCAGCTTCACCGCGTCGCGGTTGGAGAGCTTCTCCTTGGTCTGGCCGTGGAACTGGGGCTCCAGCACCTTGGCCGAGAGGAAGTAGACCGTGCGCGACCAGGCGTCCTCGGCGAGGAGCTTGACGCCCTTCGGCGTCATGTTGTGATATTCGATGAACGCCTTGACCGCCTCGAAGATGCCGTCGCGCAGTCCGGCCTCGTGGGTGCCGCCGGCGGGGGTGGGGATGAGGTTGGCGTACGACTCGCCGTAGCCCTTGTCGTCGTCGACGAAGGCGAACGCCCAGCCCGCGCCTTCGCCCGCGTGGAAGCCGTTGGCATCCGCTTCGCTCACGTACTTCTCGCCGTCGAATACCGGCGCGACCGCGTTGCCCTTGCCGATCAGCTCGGTGAGATAGCCCTTCATTCCCTCCGGGTAGCTCCAGGTCTGCTTCTTCGTTTCTTTTGCCGTCTCGATATTGAGCGTGACCTTCACGCCCGGCAGCAGCACGGCCTTGGAGCGGACGATGCGCTCGAGGTCATCGAGGGACACTTTCGGGGAATCAAAGTATTTCCTGTTCGGCCAGATGCGCAGCGACGTGCCGGTGTTCTTCTCGCCCACGCTGCCGGTCTTCTTCAGCTTCTTCGTGACCGCGCCGTCTGCAAACGTGATCACGTGCACGCCGCCGTCGCGCTTGATCTCGACTTCGAGCTTCTCGGACAGCGCGTTGGTCACCGACACGCCCACGCCGTGGAGCCCGCCGGAGAACTTGTAGGCGGCTTCCACGTCGGTGCGCGAGAATTTCGCGCCGGCGTGGAGCTCGGTCAGCACCAGCTCGACAGTGGGGATCTTCTCCTCGGGGTGGATGCCGATCGGGATGCCGCGGCCGTTGTCGGTGACGGTGACCGAGCCGTCGGCGTGTACTGTTACATCGATTTTGTCGGCGTGGCCGCCGATGGCCTCATCGGCCGCGTTGTCGATCGCTTCCTGGATGATGTGGGTCGGGTCGGAAGTCCGGGTATACATCCCCGGGAGCCGCTGGACGGGCTCGATACCTCTCAACTTTTTTACGGATGATTCGTCGTATTTCTTGGCCATTCGCTCCGCTATCGTCGGAAATGGGGCAGAGCGTATTTTATCCCGTTGTTAATCAAAGTACTAGCCCCCATCACTTCTCACGCATTACCCGGGAAAATCCCTTATCCTTCGGCCCTCATCCCTCATCCCTCAGCAATGCCTCTCCTCACTTTCGCCGATGCCCAGCTCGCCTACGGTGAGCTGCCGCTGCTCGACCGCGCGGCCTTCGCGATGGAGGCGGGCGAGCGCATCGGGCTGATCGGGCGCAACGGCACCGGCAAGTCCTCGCTGCTCGGCGTCATCGCCGGCACCGCTGCGCTCGACGACGGCGAGCTGCGAAAGCGCGACGGCCTGCGGGTGGCGATGGTGGAACAGGAACCGAAGCTGCCGCACGCGCCGACGCTGCGGGCGAGCCTGCTGCTGCGCGGGCACATTCCGGCGATCCACGACGATCGGGAGCGCTGGCGCACCGAGGCGCGGCTTGCCGAATTTCTGCACCGCTTCGGGGTGGACGAGAACCTCGCGCCCGACGCTGCGTCCGGCGGGGAGTCGAAGCGCGCGGCGCTCGCCCTCGCGTTCGCGCTGCAGCCCGAGCTGTTGCTGCTCGACGAGCCGACCAACCACCTCGACATCGACGGCATCGCGCAGCTCGAGGACGCGCTCGCGAAGCAGCCAACGGCAATCGTGGTGACGCACGACCGCGCCTTCCTCGACCGCTTCGCCACGCGCATCGTCGAGCTCGACCGCGGCCTGCTCAAGGGCTACCCGGGCAACTACACGGACTTCGAGCGTCGGAAGGAGGGCGAGCTCGCCGCCGAGACGGTCGCGCGGCGCAAGTTCGACAAGTTCTGGCGGGAGGAAGAAGCGTGGATTCGCCGGGGCATCGAGGCGCGGCGCACGAGGAACGAGGGCCGCGTCACCCGGTTGATGCGGTTGCGGGAAGAACGGGCCGCACGGCGCGAGCGCCTCGGCCGCGTGAAACTCGCCATCGGCGCGGGCGCTCGCTCGGGGAAACTGGTGGCCGAGCTGACCGGCGTCACGAAAAGCTTCGCAGGCCGCCCCGCAGTCGGTCCGGTGGTGAAGGACCTCGATCTCATCATCAGCCGCGGCGACCGCCTCGGCCTGATCGGCGCGAACGGCGCGGGCAAGACCACGTTGATCCGGCTGATCCTCGGCACGCTCGCGCCGGATTCGGGGAAAGTGCGCCTGGGCACCAACGTCCAGCCTGCCTACTTCGACCAGATGCGGGAGGCTCTCGACCCGGACAAGACCGTCGCCGAGACCATCAGCCCCGGCTCGGATTGGGTCGAGGTGAATGGCGTGAAGAAGCACGTCATGAGCTACCTCGGCGACTTCCTGTTTCCGCCGCGCCGCGCCACCTCGCCGGTGCGCCGGCTTTCGGGCGGCGAACGCAATCGCCTGCTGCTCGCGCGTCTCTTCGCGAAGCCCGCGAACGTGCTGGTGCTGGACGAGCCGACCAACGACCTCGACATCGAATCCCTGGAACTGCTGGAAGCGGCGCTGCAGGACTACGATGGCACGCTGCTGCTCGTCTCCCACGACCGCGCCTTCCTCGACAACGTCGTCACCCAGACTCTCGCGGCTGAAGGCGGCGGCCGCTGGCACGAATACGCCGGCGGCTATACCGACTGGCTTCGTCAGAGTTCTGCGTCTGACGAACCCAGGGCACAAGGCGCAAGTCACAAGGTGCAAGGTTCAAGCCAGGACCCATCACCCATGACTCATCACTCATCACCCGGCGCGGCCAGCGCAGCGCGCCCGAGCCCGCGCGTGAAGCTGAACAACAAGGAAGCTCGCGAGCTCAAAGCGCTGCCCGGCGAGATCTCTGCGCTCGAAGCCGAGCAAATCGCGCTCGCCGCGCGGATGAGCGCGCCGGAGCACTATCGGCAAGCAGCCGAAATCCTCCGCGCCGACCAGTCCCGCGCCGCGGCAATCGAGCAACTGCTCATGGAAAAACTGGAGCGCTGGGAGGCGCTGGAAGTCAAGGCGAAAGCCGCGGCGTCTTAGTCTAATTCAGGAATTCAGCCGCCGATGAACGCCAATCCCTCATGCTCGCCGACAGGGCGAAATGGGCGGACGTCGTCAAGAAGTATCGCTTTACGCCCTGTCTGGCCGGGTTATCTGCGCCGCAGATAAGACGGCCTGGGCGCCATCGGTGGCGGCGTATTGACGTCCTTGTGCCGGAAGTTGATCCGCCCTTTCGTGAGGTCGTAGGGCGACATCTCGACGGTGACGCGATCGCCGGTGAGGACGCGGATGCGGCGCTGGCGCATCTTGCCCGAGGCGTGGGCGGTGATGTCGACGCCGTTGTCGAGCTTCACACGGAACACCGCGTTGCGCATCACTTCGTCGACGACGCCCATCAATTCGATCGTTTCTTCCTTGGCCATGAGATCTTTCAAATAGTGAAGCAGTGATGAAGTGACGATGTGATCGACGATGGCGTCCGGAAGGTAAAAGAAACACTGCCCGGCTGCCGGTGCGACGGGCGAGTATGGGGGGTGGGGGGCTGCTTAGCAAGAAGAATTGCGCCATCAGGCAATCTTCAATACCTTAGGGGACAGGCTGAGCCGGCCCGGATTCTGACGTAACCCCGGTTTTACGGACACTTCAACAAGGAACAACCATGAAGATCAAATCTGCTTCGAGGTCGAGGATATCGACGAGGCGCTGGCCGAGTTGAAGGCCAAGGGAATTCCGTTGCTCGACCCGGTGCCGCGCATCGGCCACGCCGGTAGCAGGATCGCCTTCATCGACCCGGCGGCCACCGAGAATTGCCTGATTGAACTCGCGCAGCTCCCCGCCGGGCATCACTGAGGTAGAACCTCACCGGGGATGAGGTGATTACCGCCGACGGTGCGCCGCCGGAAAACATCAAAGCACGGCAATCAGCACCGCACCCAGCACGGCTACCACCATCGCCATCGCGAAAATTCTGCGATCAGGGTCGCGCCAGACGGTACTCAGTGCGTTGCCGGTTGCGGATGCTGGCTGTGCCGCCGTATCGCTGACGGCAGGCGCTGCCATCACCCCGAGTTTCTGCAGCGCTTCGCTGGAATCGAAACGCCGCGACGGGTAGAGCGGTGCGGTTTGGGCCGCGGCAAGCGGGCTTTCGCCGGACGCGGCGTCCGACCGGCGAGTACGTTCTGGTTCACGCCCGGCGACCCGTGTCGCTTCCGGGACGGGCGTGGATTCCGCCTCGAGCTTGAGCGTGCGCTCGTCTCCTGGGACGGCCATTTTTACCGTCTTCTCCAGGTCATCCCCGCTCGCCGGCGCCACAGCCGCGGCAGGCGCACCCGCCTGCCCGTGCAGTAGCTGTTCGAGGCACGCCCGCAGGTCGGCGGCGAGCTCTGCCGCGGTCTGGTAGCGCGCGTCGGGCTCCTTCTCGAGTGCCCGGGCGACGATCAGGTCCAGCATTGCTGGCAGCGACTGATCCACCGAGCTGGGCGGAGGGGCTATCGCGGTCGCGATGGCGTTCATCAGCCCGGCGAGGGTCGACGCGGAGAACGGCGCCGTCCCGGACGCGAGTTCGTAGATGATGATGCCGAGCGAAAAGATGTCGGACCGGTGGTCGGCGCGCTGGCCGGTCACCTGCTCCGGAGACATGTACTTGGGGGACCCCATCACCGCGCCGGTCTGCGTCTGGATCGCCGACAGCCGCATGCGGGCAATTCCGAAATCCATGATCTTCACGTGCCGGCCGCGGATGACCATGACGTTCGTGGGCTTGATGTCGCGGTGGACAACTTCCCGCTCGTGGGCGAACGCGAGGCCGTCGGCCACCTGCGCCGTGATCTCCAGCGCGAGCTGCAGCGCAACGCGGCCCTGCTTCATCAGCTCGCGCAGTTCGATGCCGTCGAGCAGCTCCATCGCCATGTAGATGGTGTCGCCTTCGTGCCCGATGTCGTGAATCGTGATGATGTTGGGGTGATTCAGCCCGCCCGCAGCCTGGGCTTCCTGGTAGAAGCGGGCCTCGTATTCGGCGCGCTCTCCGGCGTCGGCCGACATCAGGATGGTCTTGATGGCGACCTTGCGGTTCAACTGTGGATCTTCGGCGCGGTAA
>JAABRB010000408.1 GCA_011391185.1 Betaproteobacteria bacterium | reverse complement strand
CTCGTTCTGCAGCTTCACCCGCGCACGGTGCAGTTCTTCGTCCGTCACGGGCGCGGATGAAAAACCTTCGAGCACCTGGAGCAGCGTGTCCTCGGCGGCTTCGAGTGACTGCCCCTTGGGAACCGCCACACCGAAATAGGCCGATCCCGCTTCGCGAGTCTGGCGCTCCACACCGAACGAGGACGTGGCCTTGCCGGTCTCGACCAGTGCCTTGTGCAGTCGCCCGGAGGGTTGGTTCGTGAGTACGCTGGTCAGCACGTCGACGGCGGCGAAGCTCGGATCGGACCCCGACGGCATGTGGTACATCGCGGCGACGATCTGCACGTCGCCCGCGCGTCGCAGCACGACCCGCCGTTCGCCGTCCTGCGGTGGCTCGGTCGTGTAGGTCTGGTGCAGGACCCGCGTGGGTCTCTGAATGGAACCGAAATACCGGGCGACCAGATCAAGCGCCCGTTGCGCATCGAAGCGCCCCGCGATCACGATGGTTGCGTTGTCGGGCTGATAGTACTTGCGATAGAACGCCTGGAGCCGGTCGATCGGAACGTTCTCGATGTCGGAGCGCGTGCCGATGACCGAGCGCCCATAGTTGTGCCAGTGATAAGCCGTGCCGATCATTCGGTCCCGAAGCAGGCCGAAGGGGCTGTTCTCGCCGGACTCGAACTCGTTGCGGACCACGGTCATCTCGCTCTCGAGATCCTCCCTGGACACCTTCGAGTTCACCATCCGGTCGGCCTCGAGGTCGAGCAATGCGGCCAGGTTCTCGTCGTTCGCCGGGAAAGTGCCGAAGTAGTTCGTGCGATCGAATGAGGTCGTGCCGTTGTAGCGCACGCCGCGTTTCAGGAACTCGCCCTTGATGTTGGCGTGCCGGGGCGTGCCCTTGAAAAGCATGTGCTCGAGCAGATGGGCCATGCCCCGCTCGCCGTAGCTTTCGTGCCGCGACCCCACCAGGTACGTCACCGCCACGGTGGTCGTGTCCTGCGACGCGTCCGGGATGAGCAGGACCTGGAGGCCGTTGGGCAGGCGGTACTCGCTGATCCCCGTCAGCCCGGGCCCTTCCGAAAAACCCTGCGGAAGCAATAGCTTGTCCGGGGACCCGGCACCCGCGACGAGTGGCAGGGCGAGCAGGGCAGCGGCGAGCCAGCGCAAGGTGGTCATTAAACCCTCATCTGTCAGGGGGAATTGACGTGAAACGCAGTTCAACTGATTGCCCATGGCCCAAGAAAGTTCCGTGCCAAGTGCAATGCTGCCATGCCGGCAACGATGGTGGCAAAGGGATTACCGGTCACCACGGCGAAGCTGACCGCTGCGCAGCCTGCGACGAGCTTCGTATTATGCAATCCGATTTCGAGTGCTCCGTCAACGAAGACAAGTTCCGGAACGAACAGCGCGGTGAAAACTGCGGCCGGGACGAAACGCAGGGCGCGCTGGACGTACGCGGGAAGTTTGACACGATGCAGCCAGAGGATGAACGACGCGCGTGGCGCGAAGCTCGTCACGGCCAGCAGCGCGACCAGCGTGAGGGCGGTCAGCGTGTCCATCGTTCCGCGACGACTCCTGCAACGATGCCCGCGATTGCCGCGGCGATGAGGCCGAGGCGGAAAGGCAGGTCGATCGCCACGATTGCCGTGATGCCGGCGGCAACTGCCGCGACGGCCGCCGCGCGGTCGCGGATCGACGCCACCGCCAGGGCGGTAAACGTCAGGACGACCACGAACTCCAGGGACCAGCTGGCGGGAACGCCGGCGCCGACGACGATGCCCGCGACCGTCGCCAGCTCCCACGTCATCCAGATGCCGGTGCAGGCACCCATGAAGTACTCGGCATGGCCCGGAGCTGTCGGCTGCGATGCGATACGCGCGATGGCGTGCGCGTAACCGTTGTCGGAAAGGAAGTAGCTGGCCAGCCAGCGCGCACGCGGGCGCAAGCCTTGCAGGTGGGGCGAGATCGACAGGCTGTAAAGCATGAACCGCAGGTTGAGAATCAGGCCGGCCAGGAAGATGACCCCGAGCGGCGCACCGGCGCCGAGCAGTTGCAAGGAGGCGAGCTGAGACGTTCCCGCAAACACGACGACGGACATCACCACGGCGAGCCAGGGCGAGAGCCCTGCGCCGACCATCGCCACGCCGCTGATGGCCCCGAAAGCCGCCACGCCCGGCAGTACGGGCAGGCAGGCTCGCAGGCCGGCAATGAAATGCGGGGAGCGGATCAACGGTGGCTGGGTCGGTCGCACACAGGGAGCGTCGGGCGACCCTGCGAAGAATCCCGATATTAGCAGGGGGATCGCCAGCGTCGCGGCCGCCGGGTACCCGGACCGGAAGCAGACCCCTTGAAAACCGGGCAGAAGCCCCCAACCTCGTCAGGTCGGCCCATCAGAAAAGCGGAGACGAGCGTGTCCGAGACGGTGAAGGAAACCCTGAGCTTCCAGGCCGAGGTGAAGCAGCTGCTGCACCTCATGATTCATTCGCTTTACAGCAACAAGGAAATCTTCCTGCGCGAGCTGATCTCGAACGCGTCGGACGCGGCGGACAAGCTGCGCTTCGAGGCGCTTTCGGCGTCCGCGCTGCTCGGCGAGGACACCGAGCTTCGCATCCGGGTGACCGTGGATCCGGAGGCCCGGACGATCACTGTCTCCGACAACGGCGTCGGCATGTCCCGGGAAGAGGTGGTTGCAAACCTCGGCACCATCGCAAGATCCGGGACGCGCGAATTTCTCACCACCCTCACGGGGGACCAGGCAAAGGACGCGCATCTCATCGGCCAGTTCGGCGTCGGGTTTTATTCGTCGTTCATCGTCGCGGACCGCGTGACGCTCGTGACGCGCCGCGCCGGGCTTCCGGCGAGCGAGGCGGTGCGCTGGGAGTCCGGCGGCGAGGGCGAGTACACGCTCGAATCCACCGCGAAGCCCGGGCGGGGGACCGATGTGATCCTGCATCTGCGCGCGGAAGAGGACGAGCTCCTGGACGACATGCGGCTCCGGCAGATCATCCGGCGCTATTCCGACCACATCGCGATCCCCATCCTGATAAAGAAGCGGGTCTGGGACGAGGAGAAGAAGGCCCATCGGACCTCGGACGAGGACGAGACCGTCAATCAGGCGAGCGCGCTGTGGGCGCGCCCGAAGTCGGAAATCACCGAGGAGCAGTACCAGGAATTCTACAAACACGTTGCGCACGACTTCGAGCCGCCGCTTGCGTGGACCCACAATCGGGTCGAGGGCCGCCAGGAGTATTCGCAGCTGCTTTACATTCCCTCCCACGCGCAGTTCGACCTCTGGGACCGCGCGAGCCGGAAGGGGCTCAAGCTCTACGTCCGGCGCGTGTTCATCATGGACGACGCGGAGGCCCTGCTGCCGGCCTACCTTCGATTCGTCCGTGGCGTGGTCGATTCGAATGATCTGCCGCTGAACGTCTCACGGGAGATCCTCCAGGAGTCGCGGGACGTGGAGGCCATTCGTGCGGGTTGCGCGCGCCGGGTCCTCTCGACGCTCGAGGAGCTGGCCACGAACGCGCAGGAAAAGTACGCGACGTTCTGGAAGGAATTCGGGCGGGTTCTGAAGGAAGGCATCGGCGAGGATCACGCCAACCGTGAGCGGATCGCGAAATTGCTGCAATT
>JAABRB010000407.1 GCA_011391185.1 Betaproteobacteria bacterium | reverse complement strand
TCTACGTTAACGACGCATTCGGCACCGCACACCGCGCTGAGGCAACCACCTACGGCATGGCAAAGTTTGCCCCAGTGGCCTGTGCCGGGCCGCTGATGGCGGCCGAGCTCGATGCGCTGGGCAAGGCGCTGGGCAATCCCGCGCGGCCGCTGGTGGCAATCGTCGCCGGCGCCAAGGTGTCCACCAAGCTCACTATCCTGAAGTCACTCGCCGCGAAAGTGGACCAGCTGATCGTGGGTGGCGGCATCGCCAACACCTTTATGCTCGCGGCGGGGCTGCGCATCGGCAAGTCGCTGGCCGAGCCCGCTCTGGTGGACGAGGCGCAGGCCATCAGCGACATGATGAAGGCGCGCGGGGCGCAGGTGCCGCTGCCGGTTGACGTGGTGGTGGCCAGCGATCTCTCCGCGCAGGCGCGCGCCAACCGCATCGCCGCCACCGAAGTCCGGCCCGACGACATGATTCTCGACATCGGCCCGCAGACCTCGCAGGCGCTGGCCGGCCTGATCGCGACAGCGGGCACCATCGTCTGGAACGGGCCGGTCGGCGTGTTCGAGTACGACCAGTTCGCGGGGGGCACGAAAACCATTGCGCTCGCGATCGCCGGCTCGAAGGCGTTTTCTCTCGCCGGCGGCGGCGACACGCTGGCCGCGGTAGCGAAATACGGCATTGCCGACAGAATTTCGTACATTTCCACCGGCGGCGGCGCGTTCCTCGAGTTTCTCGAGGGCAAAAAGCTGCCCGCCGTCGCCATTCTGGAAGAGCGAGCTGTTCCGGGTTAGAACAGATGAAGAAAAATCTGCTACGCTGAACCTTCCAGATTTGCTTTGTTTCAGAACTCGGAACCCGGAACCCGGAACCCGGAACAGGATAATGCCGCGCAGGACAAAGATCGTCGCCACGCTTGGACCGGCCTCGAGCGACCCGAAAACGCTCGCGCGCATGATCGAGGCCGGGCTCGACGTGGTGCGCATGAATTTTTCCCATGGCACCGCTGCCGAGCACGCGAAACGTGTGGCGTTGGTGCGCTCGCTCGCGCGCAAAGCGGAGCGCGCGGTTGGCGTGCTGGTAGATCTGCAGGGCCCAAAGATTCGCATCGGCCGCTTCAGGGACGGCAGGATCTCGCTTGCGGCGGGCGCGAAGTTCGTGCTCGATGCCGAATGCGCGCTGGGCGACCAGCATACGGTCGGCCTCGATTACAAGAAGCTGCCCAACGACGTGCGCCCGGGAGACACGCTGCTGCTCGATGACGGGCGTATCGTGCTGGGCGTCTCCTCGGTCAGGGGCTCGCGCATCACGTGCGTCGTGGAACAGGGCGGACCGCTTTCCAATAACAAGGGCATCAATCGCAAAGGCGGCGGCCTGACGGCTCCGTCGCTGACCGAGAAGGACAAGCAGGACATCAAGACCGCCGCCGGGCTGAAGGCCGATTTCCTCGGCGTCTCGTTTCCCCGTTCGGGCGAAGACATGCGCTGGGCGCGCGATCTCATGCACAAGGCGGGCGGGCGGGCGCTGACAGTTGCGAAGATCGAACGCGCGGAGGCGATCCCGGCGCTGGCGGATATCCTCGACGCCTCTGACTGCATCATGGTAGCGCGCGGGGACCTTGCGGTGGAAGTGGGGGACGCCGTGGTGCCGGCATTGCAGAAGCGCATGATCCGCATGGCGCGCGAGAGGAACCGGATCACCATTACCGCCACGCAGATGATGGAGTCCATGATCGAAAACCCGATCCCGACCCGCGCGGAAGTGTCCGACGTCGCGAACGCCGTCCTCGATGGCACCGATGCGGTGATGCTTTCCGCCGAAACCGCGACCGGAAAATACCCGGTGGAAACAGTGGCCGCGGTGGCGCGGGTCTGCGTGGAAGCGGAAAAAGAGGACACTCTTGCGCGGGAGCAGCGCCTGACCAAGGCCCCCGCGGAATTGGAAGAGGCGATTGCGCGCGCGACGGTTTTTACCGCCAACAACCTCGACATCAAGGCGGTGGCGTCGTTGACGCAGAGCGGCAAGACTGTGCTGCTGATCTCGCGCATGCACTCCAACGTGCCGGTCTACGCCATGAGCTCGGTGATCGAGACGCGGCGCCGGGTGACGTTGTTCCGCGGGGTATACCCGGTCAAGTTCACGGGCGCGCGCAACCCGGAAAGGGCGCTGAACATGGCGGAGGACGAGCTCTTGAAGCGCGGCGCCGTGCAGACCGGGGACTACATCGTGTTCACCATCGGCGAGCCTTTCGGCAAGGCCGGGGGCACCAACACCATGAAGATCGTCAAAGTCGGGGAACACCGCAAGGCCTGAAGTCGCGAATGGTGAATGGAAGGCGGTAAAATACGCGCTTCAGTCCGCTCACTATTCACCGATCACCATTCACGCAGTTGGAGGAAAAACATGTCTACCCAGTCACTTGAAGCCGTCGCCAAGGCGATGGTCGCACCCGGCAAGGGCATACTCGCCGCCGATGAATCCACCGGCACCATCGAGAAACGCCTGGCCAGCATCAAGGTCGAGAACTCCGAGGACAACCGCCGCGCCTACCGCGACATGCTGTTCTCGGCGAAGGGGCTTTCGCAGTACATCAGCGGCGTGATCCTTTACGACGAGACGCTGCGACAGAAAGCCCTCAACGGCACGCCGTTCGTCGAAGTCCTGGCGAAGAACGGCATACTTCCCGGCATCAAGGTGGACACCGGCGCCAAGGACCTGGCGCTGTGCCCGAAGGAGCAAGTAACCGAGGGGCTGGACAATCTCTCCAAGCGTTGCGCTGAGTACGTGAAACTCGGCGCGAAGTTCGCGAAATGGCGCGCGGTGATCAACATCGGGGACGGCATCCCAAGCACGACCTGCATTGCGGCGAATGCCCACGCGCTCGCACGCTATGCCGCTATCTGCCAGGCCGCGGGCCTGGTGCCCATCGTCGAGCCGGAAGTGCTGATGGACACCGACCATACCATCGAGCGTTGCGAGGAAGTGACGGAGCGGACGCTGAACGCGGTCTACGAAGCGCTTTACGTGAATCGCGTCGTCCTCGAGCGCTCGGCGTTGAAACCGTCCATGGTGGTCTCCGGCAAAGGCTGCCCGCGGCAGGCGCCCGTCGAGGAAGTGGCGGAGCGCACGGTGCGGGTGCTGAAGCGCACGGTGCCGGGCGCGGTCGCCGGCATCGTGTTCCTGTCCGGCGGCCAGAGCGACGAACTTGCCACGCAGCACCTGAACGCGATGAATAGAACTTTCGCCGGGCAGCTGCCGTGGACGCTCTCCTTCTCCTACGGCCGCGCGCTGCAGGCGCCCTCGCTCAAGGCCTGGAAGGGCTCCCCTGCAAACGTCGCCGCCGGCCAGGCGGCGCTGCTGCACCGTTCGCGCATGAACGGCCTCGCCTGCGCGGGTAAGTACAGCGCAGAGCTCGAGCGGCAGTCGCTCGCCGCGTAAATAAGTTCTTACCGCAGAGCCGCGGAGTCGCAGAGGAATCGAATAGGGGTACGCATTGATGGGACGCGAAATGCAAGCCGGGTTTCCGCTGTAAACTTCCCGTATGTTTTCTCTGCGCCTTGGCGTCTCTGCGGTTCCATTCTGTTGCTCGCATGACAGTAGCCGCTGACCGCCCTCCGGTCTCGATCATCAC
>JAABRB010000406.1 GCA_011391185.1 Betaproteobacteria bacterium | reverse complement strand
ACCGTCAATCCGGACCTTGCCTATAACCTCTATCTCAAGCGCCAGGGCTATGACGGACCGAACCCTTGGCACAGCGCAGCGAACGCCGCCGATGGTCCGGGCCACGAGCTGCTCAGCGGCTGGTATCTGCGCAACGCACATCTTCCCGCGCGCGTCGCCGAGGAACATTCCGAAACCGCCTACATGACTAACCGCGCGATGGAGTTCATCCGCGAGGCCGGCGACACGCCCTGGCTGCTGCATCTCTCCTATATCAAGCCGCACTGGCCCTATATCGCGCCGGCGCCCTATCATGCGATGTACGGCGCCGACGACGTGCTGCCGGCGAACCGCAGCGAGGACGAGCGGCGCGACCCGCACCCGGTCTATGGCGCCTATATGCGCCACGACGAGAGCCAGAGCTTCGCGCGCGAAGACGTGCGCCGCGCGGTGATCCCAGTCTATATGGGCCTGATCCGGCAGATCGACGATCATCTGGGGCGGCTCTGGCGATTTCTAGAAGAGCGCAAGCTGTTCGAAAACACCATGATCGTCGTGTGCAGCGACCATGGCGACTATCTCGGCGATCACTGGCTCGGCGAGAAGGAATTGTTCCACGAGGAGAGCGTGCATACGCCGCTCGTCGTCTATGACCCGGACCCGGCGGCGGACGGGACGCGCGGTAGCGATAACGACGCACTCGTAGAGTCGATCGACCTCGCTCCCACGTTCGTTGGCGCTGCCGGCGGACCGCCGCTCGACCATATTTTCGAGGGGCGCTCGCTGCTGCCGCTGCTGCGCGGAGCGCCGGGCGAATGGCGCGACGCGGCGGTGAGCGAGCTCGATTATTCGTTCCGCCGTGCCGGCCTCGAGCTGCAGGTGCCGCAGGACAGGGCGCGCGCCTGGATGATGCGCTCAAAGAAGTGGAAATACGTGCTCTACGAGGGCTTCCGTCCGCAGCTGTTCGATCTCGAGAACGACCCGCGCGAGCTGGAGGACCGCGGCGCGGACCCTGCACTGGCCTCAGTGCGCGCCGAATATGACGAGCGGCTGTTCGAATGGGCGCGCAGCCGGCGCTCGCGCATCACCATCTCCAACGAGGACGTCGCCAAGCGCGTCGATACGCACAAGCGGCGCGGTATCATCATCGGCGAGTGGTGACGAGCGGACGCGGCTCGATTCACAGCCGGTGCGCGAAGAGCACGAGGTTGGATTTCCATCCGAACAATCGCGGGGACGCAACTCGAAAGCGCCAGCCGGACGCCGCTCCGGCTAGCGCGTACAATTCGCGCTCGGAGACGAGATTGAGATGCGCTTCCTCGGCCAGTACGCCGTATCCCAGATTGCGGATGATCAGGCGAAATATCGGCGCCGGCAGCCAATGGATCAGCGGCAGCATGGTGTGAAATTCGATTGGATAACCGCGGTTCGGCGTTGTGAGACAGACGCCGCGCCTGGCGATCCGGAGGCATTCTCCGATCATTCGTGCCTGGTTCTGACGGCCACCCACGTGCTCGAGCACGGCCGACGAATGGACCAGATCGAAGGAGCCGTCCGCGAACGGCAAGGCGAGCGTATCGGCCAGCAGGAACTTTACGCCGGGAAACTGCGTCTGAAGGAATGAGGCGTCCTGCATACCTAAGGCGGTGATGCGGTCCTTGTAAGGATAGAGCGCCTCGAAATAGTTGGAGTGCGAATAGCTCTGGTCCGAGGTCACGCCGATGTCGAGCACAGAGTCTTTCCGGGTCGGCTGGAACTCTGCCAGGAACATCTGGAACATGCGCTCGCGAACCGCCGTAGCGAGACGAACCGCCAAGGAACCGGGCGCGGCGACGTTGTATTGCTCGTTCGGTACTCTCGCCATGGCGCTCTCGCCGAAGAGGCACAGCGCCATAGTCACCATAAACTTTGAAGCAAATCGAGCGGGCTGACGCCCTGTTGGGGATGTTCTGCGCCTTGCCAAGCTGCGGTTCCAGGCCTAGAAAAGACCTGCACGGCCCCGCAGTAGGGAATCGCGATCGCGCGTTCCTCCGGGCGGCCCTCGACGCGAGCCATGCCGATGGGCATTGGTGATGCGCGGGCCCTCCACCTGCAGCAACCGTGATCCGGGCGGCCTCCGCCGCCTGCCGCTGGTCGAGACCATGGGCAGAATAGAATTCGGACCGGGACGTTCTTTTGCACACCGGCCCAGCGTTGCGTTTGCCTGCGCACCCCGCTTTGACGGGCGCGCGGACCTCGACCTTCATCAACCCATCATCCGCGATGTCGGAACCCGTTTCCGGCCCGCGAAATTTCGCGGCGCGCTTGCGCGCCGCCACGAGAGATTCCAATGGCCAACAAAATGCTCATCGACGCCACCCACCCGGAGGAGACCCGGGTCGTCGTGGTGCGCGGCAGCCGTGTCGAAGAATTCGACTTCGAGTCGCAGAATAGAAAGCCGCTGCGCGGCAATATCTATCTAGCCAAGGTCACCCGCGTAGAGCCTTCGCTGCAGGCGGCGTTCGTCGAATATGGCGGCAATCGCCACGGCTTTCTCGCGTTCAACGAAATTCATCCCGACTACTACCAGATCCCGGTCGCCGACCGGCAAGCGCTGATCGCCGAGGAGACGCGAGCCGCCAAGGCGGCCGAGGTCGCCGCCGACGATCGCGATCGCAACCGCCCCAAGCGCGCCGAGCCGGCCGAGACCGTCAGCGAGCCGGCTAAGGACGAACCCGCCACGGAAGGCGAACAGGCGGCGGATTCAAGCGAAGCCGCTCCCGCGGAGGCCGCACAGACCGCTCCCAACGGCGGTGGCGAATCGCATGAGGAGCATCCCGTCGAATCCGTCGGCTCCGGCGGCGACGCGCTCGAAGAAATTCCCGAACGCCAGCATCACCGCCGCCAGCGTAACTACAAAATTCAGGACGTGATCAAGCGCCGGCAGATCATGCTGGTGCAGGTCGTCAAGGAAGAGCGCGGCACCAAGGGGGCGGCACTCACCACCTACCTCTCGCTCGCCGGCCGCTATTCGGTGCTGATGCCGAACACCGCGCGCGGCGGCGGCATTTCGCGCAAAATCACCGCGGCCCCGGACCGCAAGCGGCTGAAAACGGTGGTGGAAGACCTCGAGGTGCCGGAGGGCATGGGCATCATCCTGCGCACCGCCGGGGCCTCGCGCACCAAGACCGAGATCAAGCGCGATTTCGAATATCTGCTGCGGCTGTGGGAGACCGTGCGGGAGCTGACGCTCAAGTCGACGGCGCCCGCCCTGGTCTACGAGGAAGGCTCGCTGGTGAAGCGCGCCATCCGCGACCTCTACAACAAGGACATCGACGAGGTTCTGGTCGCCGGCGACGAAGCCCACAAGGAAGCCAAGGACTTCATGCGCATGCTCATGCCGAGCCATGCGAAGAACGTGAAGCCGTTCAAGGACACGCAACCGGTCTTCGTGCGCTACGGCGTCGAGCATCAGCTCGACGCCATGTTCTCGCCCACGGTGCAGCTGAAGTCCGGGGGCTACGTGGTGATAAACCCGACCGAGGCGCTGGTCGCCATCGACGTGAACTCGGGCCGCGCGACGCGCGAGCACCATATCGAGGACACGGCGCTGCGCACCAATATGGAGGCGGCGGAAGAGATCGCGCGGCAATTGCGATTGC
>JAABRB010000405.1 GCA_011391185.1 Betaproteobacteria bacterium | reverse complement strand
GCGCGGCGTCGCCGATCCGGTAGAAGCCTTCCTCGTCGAAGGCTTCTTTAGTTAGGTCCGGCCGTCCCCAATAGCCGGGGAATACATTGGGGCCGCGCACGCGCACTTCGAGCTTACCGCCCGAGGGCACGAACTTGAGCGTGACGCCGGGCGCCGGCAAGCCGATCACGCCAGCGCGGTCGGCGAGCAAATGCCCAGCAGTGGCGACCGGTGAGGTTTCGGTCGCGCCCCAGCTCGACACCATGGGAACGCGCTTGCCCGTCACGCGCACCGAAAGCGCTTCGAGCCGGTCCCATAGATCGGGCGACAACGCGGCGCCGGCATAGAGAATGAATTTGAGGCGCGCGAAGAAATTCTTCGCCAGCCGCTCGTCCTTCTCAAGAAAGGGCAACAGCATCGAAAAGCCGGCCGGCACGTTGAGATAAATGGTCGGAGAAATCTCCGAGAGATTCCTGACCGTTTGCTCGATCAGGCCCGGTAGGGGCCGGCCGGCGTCGATATAAAGAGTGCCGGCTTGCGCCAGCACCAGATTGAAATTGTGATTGCCGCCAAAGGTATGATTCCACGGCAGCCAGTCGACCAGCACCGGCGGCTCCTTCTTCACGAAGGGCCAGACCTGTTCCGACATCTGCTGGTTCGCGCACATCATGCGGTGCGTGTTGACGACGCCCTTGGGCATGCCGGTGGAGCCCGAGGTGAAGAGAATTTTCGCGACAGTGTCGGGCCCCACACCGGCCAAGGGGCGGTCGACCGCCTGCGTCGGCGCGATGTCGAGCAAGTCGGACAGGAGTTCAGCGGCGCTTGCCGCGGGCGGCTCGGCGCCGAGCACGAGCCGCGTGCCGGAGAGATCGAGCGCACCAAGCGCCTTGGCGTATATTTTTCCGTCCGAGGCATATATCAGACCCGGCCGCACGGCGGCGAAGATGTATTTCAGCTTCTCGAAGTCCTGGCTCATCAGCGAATAGGCGACCGAGACCGGGACGACGGGAACGCCGGCGACGAAAGCGCCGAGCATGATGAGCGCGTGATCGATGCCGTTGCCCGACAGGATCATCACCGGGCGGTCGGGCGCGCAACCGCGCTTCAAGAGCGCCTGCGCGATCGAATCCGCACGGCGGCTGGCCTCGCCGAACGTGACCCGCCGCCAGGCGCCAGAGGCGTCGCGCTCCGCGAGGAAATCCTTCTTCGGAAACGTCTCGGCCTGCAGCCGCAGAAGGTGCGCGAGGCTCTTGGCATAGGGCTGCAGCGGCACCGGGGAGAAGAGTTCGAACGAGCCATCGCCGCGGTCCCGGCGCTCGACCAGCGGCGGCGCGAATTCGATCTCGGCGAAGGGCGGCTTCATCGCCCTATCCGCCGACGGCGGCCCGGATGCCGAGATAGGCTTGGCGCACGCCGTCATTGTTGAGCAGTTCCGCGCCAGTCCCGGAGAGCGCGATGCGGCCGTTTTCCAGCACATAGCCGCGGTCGGCGAGCTTCAGCGAGTGCGCCACGTTCTGCTCCACGAGCAGCACGGTGAGCCCGCTCTCGCGCAGCGCGCGGATGGTCTGGAACAGCTCCTGCACCAGCGCTGGCGCCAGACCCAGCGACGGCTCGTCGAACATGATCAGTTCCGGCCGGGCCATGAGGCAGCGGCCGATCGCAAGCATCTGCTGCTCGCCGCCGGACATGGTGCCGGCGATCTGCCGACGCCGCTCGGCCAGCCGCGGGAACATCTTGTAGACATGCGCGAAGCCTTCGCGCTCCTGCGCGCGCGCGCGCGACAGCATCGCTCCGACCTGCAGATTCTCTTCGACGGTGAGCGAGGGGAAAATCTGCCGGCCTTCGGCCACCTGTCCGATCCCGAGATTGCAGACCCGGTGGCTGGGCAAGCCCGTGATGTCGTTGCCGCGGAAGCGGATGCGGCCGGCGCGCGGCACCAGCATTCCGGCGATGGTGCGGATGAGGCTGGTCTTGCCCGCGCCATTGGCGCCGACAATGGCGATGAGCTCGCCCTCCTCGGCGGCGAGCGAAACGCCGTCGAGCGCCTGGGCATCGCCGTAATAGAGATCGAGGTTTTCGATCTGGAGGATCACAGCGCCTCCTCCCCGAGATAGCACTCGATCACCACCGGATCGCGCGTCACCTCGTCGGGCGTGCCGGCTGCGATCACCACGCCGTGGTGCATCACGATCACGCGGCGCGAGATCGCCATGACCGCACGCATGACGTGCTCGATCAGCAGGATGGTGAGGCCCTGCCTGGAATTGAGCTCCTGAAGGAGCTCGACCATCAGGTCGATCTCGGTGGGCGTGAGACCGGCCATCACTTCATCGAGCAGCAGGATGCGCGGCTTGGTCGCCAGCGCACGCGCGACCTCGAGCCGCTTGCGCTCGGGCAAAGTCAGCGACGCGGCGGGCTGGCCGCTCTTGTCCGCAAGGCCGAGAATTTCGAGCACCTGCTCGGCGTGGCGCCGCGCCTCGCGCACGGTGCGGCAGGCGTTCAGCGCGCCGACCACCACGTTGTCGAGCACGGACATTCCAGCGAACGGCTTTACCAGCTGAAACGTGCGGCCGATGCCGGCGCGGCAAATCTGGTCGGGCCGGCGACCGTCGATGCGCTGGCCAGCGAGCTTGACGACGCCCGAATCCGGCTTGAACACGCCGGCGATCAGGTTGAAGCAGGTGGTCTTGCCGGCGCCGTTGGGGCCGATGAGCGCGACGATGCCGCCCTCGGGCACGGCGAAGCTCACGTCTTGAGCGGCGCGCAGGCCGCTGAAGCTCTTCGACAGACCTTCGACTTGCAGGAGCGTGGCCATGTCACAGGCCCCGCTTATTGTCGGGATCACGATCGAGACCGAGTGCTCTGGAAAGCGGCGGCCAGATGCCGTTGGGTAGCAGCACGACGACTAGGAGCAAGCAGATCCCGTAGAACACCTGCTTGACGCCGGGCACTTCGACACCGAGCACGAGCAGGACATCGCTCAGGCTTTCGGCGAGTGCGGTAAGCACGAACGCACCCACGATCGGCCCAAACAGCGTACCGATGCCGCCGATGATCGGCCCAAGAATGATCTCGATCGAACGGCCGATGCTGAACACCTGCTCGGGAAAAAGATTATTGTAGAAAAACGCATAGAACATGCCGGCGACCGAAGTCATGCCGGCGGAGATCACCACCGCGTACATTTTGTAGCGGAACGTGTCGACGCCAAGCGCGCGCGCGGCATCCTCGTCCTCACGGATTGCCTGCCAGCAATAGCCGATGCGGCTCTTGAGCAGGAGGTGGCACAGAATGAAAGCCGCCACCGTCAACCCGAGCATCACGTAATAGAACATCACCGGCTTGCCGCGCAGATTGAACGGATCGCTCTCGGCGTAATTGGCGACCGGAAGAAAGAAGCCGGCCGAGCCGCCAACCCACCTGAAATGATCGAACCCGATGCGGGCGAATTCGGCGAACGCGATGGTCAGGATCGCAAAATACACACCGGCTACCCCGAAGCGGAAAGCGAGGAAGCCAATGACTGCGCCGCAGGCCATGGCGATGAGAATCGCCGCCGGCAGTCCGGCCCACGGGCCGATGCCGAAATGCACATAGAGCGCCGCGGTCGCGTACGCGCCGAGGCCGACATAGAGAGCGTGGCCGAGCGA
>JAABRB010000404.1 GCA_011391185.1 Betaproteobacteria bacterium | reverse complement strand
CGGTGCTGCCGAGCGATTCGGCCGCTTCCTCGAGCGTGCCGAGGCCAAGGCGCTGCATGTCCGCGACGACCGCGTGCATGAAATAGGGCAGGCAAAGCACGGTGTGGCCGGCAACCAGCAGCCAGATGCTGCCGAGCCAGGGCAGCGCGTCCGACGAGAACACCAGGATGAAGCCGAACGCGAGCACCAGCGCGGGCAGCGCCACCGGAAGCAGGTACAGCATGCGCGCGAGCGACCGCACCGTCGGGTGGGTGGTGCGAAACACCGCGTAGGCGAGCGGGAGTCCGAGCGCGACGCAGGCCGCACCGGTGAGCGCGGCTACGACGAGGCTCGCGTTGAATGCGCGCCGGAAGCTCGGATCCGCGGCAACCTCGACGTACCAGCGGAGGGTTGCGCCGGTCGGCAGCAGCGTGTTCAACCACAGCTCGCCGAAGGACCCGACGAAGAGGAGCGCGATCGGCGCCACCAGGTAGACGATATACGTGCGGGTGACCCAGCGGGGGAGCATTGTTGTTGGCATCGTCCGGCGGCGACTCCCGGCATTATTCCCGATCTGTGGCAGCCGTGTGAACGGGCGGATCGATCGCCCATCGCTCGTCATCGGCGCGAATGACGATGCGGTCACTCCGGTGTATTTCGCGCACGACCTGCACGCCGCCGAGTTGCGACCATGAGCGAGATCATCCTGCATCACTATCCGCAGTCGCCCGTCTCGGAGAAGGTCCGCGTCGGCTTCGGCATCAAGCGTCTCGCCTGGGCGAGCGTCGAGGTGCCGCGCCTGCCACCGAAACCCGACGTGGTCGCGCTGACCGGCGGCTACCGGCGCGCGCCCGTGATGCAGATCGGCGCGGACATCTACTGCGACAGCCAGTGTATTCTTCGCGAGCTGCAGCGCAGGCATCCGCAACCGACGTTCTATCCCGGCGGCGGCGATGGCCTGCCCTGGGCACTGAGCCGCTGGACCGATGGCGAGCTCTTCACGCACGTGGTCGGCATCGTGCTCGGTCATGCGCCTGCGAAGCTGCCGCCGGAGTTTGCCGCGGACCGCGGGCGGCTGTATTTCGGGCCGGACTGGAACCTCGAGCGCCTGCACGAGGACCTGCCCCACATCGCCGTGCAGCTGCGCGGCGCGCTCGGCTGGCTCGATCAGCGTCTCGCCGGCGGACGCATGTTCGTGCTGGGCGCCGAGCCGGGCCTGCCCGACGCGGCCTGTTATTACATCGTATGGTTCCTGCGCGGACGCTGGGACGTCGGCGCGAAGTTCCTGTCGGAGTTCCCCGCGCTTTGCGCCTGGGAAGAACGCGTCCGCGCCATCGGCCACGGCACGTCGCGCGAAATGAAGTCGTCAGAGGCGATCGCGATCGCCCGCGCGGCCGAATCGGCGACCCCGGAAAGCGGCGATCCCGGCGACCCGCAGGGCCTTGCGCCCGGACAGCGGGTGAGTGTCGCGCCGGTGACGGACAGCGGCGACGCCGAAGTGGCCGGCACGGTGCGCGCCGTGGACCGCGAGACCATCGCCGTGCTAAGGAATGATCCGCGCGTCGGCACGGTGTGCGTGCATTTTCCGCGCGTGGGATACCGCGTGCGCCGGACCTAGCACCGGACTCCGCCAGGGCTGCATGCCGCCCATGGCGTTTCCGAGCACAAGGCGCGAATGCTTCACGAATCGGCGGCGGCGATTATTCCCCGCCCGATTCAGGCCGCCTACATGATCTGGTTCACGACGCCGCCGTCCACGCGCAGCGCGGCACCCGTAGTCGCCGAGGCGCCGGCCCCGCACAGGTAAACGGCGAGGTTGGCGACTTCCCCGGCCGACGCAAAACGGCTGATGAGCGAGGTCGGCCGGAACGTCGTGAAGAAGTCCGCTTCGATTTCGGCCACGGACCTGCCGGCGGCCTTGGCGCGCTCCGCGCGCAGGCGGTCGGTGTTCTCCGTGCGTGTCGGTCCCGGCAGCAGCGCGTTCACCGTGACTCCTGTGCTCGCCAGCTCCATTGCCAGCCCGTGCGAAATCGCCAGCTGCGCGGTCTTGCTCATGCCGTAGTGGATCATTTCGCGCGGGATGTTGAGGGCGGACTCGCTCGAAACGAACAGGATCCGACCCCAGCCGCGCTTGGCCATGGCCGGCGCATAGCGGCGCGCGAAGCGCACGCCCGAGAGCACGTTGACCTCGAAGTAGCGCTGCCACTCCGCGTCCGGAATGTCGAAGAATGGCATGCGCCCGTAGATACCGAGGTTGTTGACGAGGATGTCAACCTCCGGCACGCGCGCGAAGACAGTTTGCGCGCCTTCCACCGAGGCGCAATCCGCGGCAACGCCGTCGGCCACGGCCTGCGGGACGTCCTTGCGCAGGCGAGCAAGTGCGGCATCGACCGACTTGTGCGTGCGGCCCGTGATCACCACCCGCGCGCCCTCGGCCGCAAGTCCGCGGGCGATCGCATAGCCGATTCCCGCCGTCGATCCCGTGATCAGTGCGCGTCGATCACCCAACTCCAGGTCCATGGTGCGTCGCTCCCTGCATCAATGTACTTCATCCGCGGTTGCGCAGCTCCGCGGGCAGGCCGTTGATAGTCAGGTGGATGGCGCGCTTGGTGTGGTCGGCACCGCCCGATTGCGATTCGCGCATCCGCTCTTGCCCACGCAAGGGATTGCGCGCACCGGGCGCCGGCGAGCGCCCTCCGTTTGTGACGCCGTGGTGCCGCCGCCGAGGTCAAGGACCTGCCCGGCGTCGCAGGCGGCGTCGGGCCCGCGCGGTGGCGCGCCCGTCCGCCGTTTACGCCGCGATCAGTTCGCCGCGAAGCAGTAGAGCAGCCCGGCCCCGCCCGAAGCCTTGAGGTTGTCCAGGCTGCACCCGCGCGAGGGATGCGACGCGTTCCACGACTTCGACGGCGCGTCGTCGCGCAGCCCCATGCGGTCGTGATGCCCGACGAACGCCGAGCCTTCGCCGTTCTTCGTCCAGTTGCCGCAGGTCATGTCCTTGCCCGGCGGGTGCGCGCGGCCCTCCGCCGTCGATCCGGTCAGGATGTCATGCTGATTCACGACGAACAGGCGGCCCGGGATCATGCGGTCGGTTTCCGACATGCCGCTTTCGGTATTGATCTTGTTGCCGCCCGAGTGCAGATCCTCCACGCTCGCGGCAATCTGAACGCCCTTCGCATTGACCCACGGCCCCTTGCCGACGCGGTCCCGCGCATTGACCGCCGGCTTGCCGTCAGCGTCCTGCGTGCTCAGGTAGGCGCGCCACGTCTTGCCGCCCGCGCCGGCTTTCGTGGCAAGCGCCTGGCAATGCCGGTCAGCACCCTCGACGCCGCCGAAATTCGCGCCATCCGGACCGCCGGTACTGGTGATGAAGAAGGTCATGCCGGGAAACTGCGGCGGCGGCTGTTGCGCAGACGCCGAGCCGATCAGACATACCATTGCCACTGCGGTCGCACCGACACGTCTCATTTCATCCTCCTCAAGTGATTGTCCATTAGAAAACTCCAGAACCAGCCTGCACGAGCATTCCTCGTTCGTGCAGGCTGCCGACAGGAATCGGCACACCCGCCCGACGAGGCCGTGCAGCGCAATAGGACCGCGCCGACCGCGCGGGAGTTCGATTCCGTGCCTCGGTTTCGAACGGGCGCGTGCCGG
>JAABRB010000403.1 GCA_011391185.1 Betaproteobacteria bacterium | reverse complement strand
AAATGCGTTGCTGCCAGCGGCTCCAGGCCGAGGTCGAGTGCGAGATAGCCGGTCGCGGTATCGAGGCGGGCGCGTTCGTCGGCGCCGAGCGCCCGGACCGCTGCGGGATCCTGCAGGCCCGGCAGCGCGCGTCGCGCAGACTCCGGATCCACCGCCGCCAGCGCGCGGATCCAGGCATGGCGGTTCCAAGGATCGTTGCGATCGAGCGTCTGGGCCTGTTGCGCCGCTTCGAGCGCGCCGGTGAAGTCGCCTTGTATGTACAGCGCGTCGGACCGTTCCCGCCAGCCGGCGGCGTCGCGCGGGCTTTCGGCCGGCGCGGCAAACGCAAGCGTCGCGATCAGTGCGACCGTCAGGCTCATGCGGCAGTCCCCTTGTGCAGCCGCGTCCGGATAACGTGCGACCGGCATGGGGCTGTCTGGGATTCGGCCCGTTGCCGGTCGCTCCCAATCATAGCGGCTTTTGGCTCGCCACTCACGCGTGATATTTGATGAGAAGTTAAGCTTTAGTTATTGATTCGACAGATAAATAAGACTAGCTTGCCCCGAATGCCGACCCCGGTCATCTACGCGATCGTCGTGCTGATCTGGGGCACCACCTGGTACGCAATCAAATTCCAGCTCGGCGTGGTCGCGCCGGAAATCTCCCTGGTCTATCGCTTCGGTCTCGCCGCGATCTGCGTTTTCATCTTCGCCCGCATCGCCGGCAGCCCGATGCGCCTGTCGTGGCGCGACCACCGGTTTGTCGCGCTGCAGGGTCTCACGCTCTTCTGCCTGAATTACTGGATGACCTACCTGTCCACGCAATTCCTGACGAGTGGCCTGGTCGCGGTCCTGTTCACCTCGATCATCCTGCTGAACCTGGTCAATGCGCGGCTGTTCTTCGGCGTCGCGGTGGAAGCCCGCGTGCTGCTTGCCGCGGCCACGGGGGCGCTCGGGGTCGCGCTGCTGTTCCTGCCGGAGTTGCAGGCGGCCATGGGCGATCGCACGGTGGTCCATGGTGCGCTGCTCGCGCTCGGCGCCACCTACCTGGCTTCGCTCGGCAACATGGCCGCCATGCGCAATACACAGAGCGGCATGCCCGTGGTCACGGCCAACGCGTATGGCATGACCTACGGCACGGTGGGCCTCGCGCTGATCGCCGCGATCCGCGGCACGCCGGTCGACTTTGACCCCTCGTGGCCGTATGTCGTCTCGTTGCTGTACCTGTCCCTGGCCGGGACGTCGCTGGCGTTCGGCCTGTACCTGGTGCTGATCAAGCGCATCGGCCCGTCGCGCGCGGCGTACACGAGCGTGCTGTTCCCGGTCGTGGCGCTGATGGTGTCGACTTTCTTCGAGGGCTATCGCTGGAGCCTCTCTTCGTTCGCCGGCTTGGCTGTGCTCGTAGCAGGCAACGCGCTGGCGCTGAGCCGGCGTGCCCGGTAATCCTGAGCCTGGGCAGCCCTGGAAACCGGCGGCCCGCAGGACTGGAACGGAGGAGTATCATTCGCGCGTTGGCCGGATGTTTTCCTGATTCATGGCCGGCCAACGACACGCATGAATGCCCAGCCAAGGCTCGAAGTGGATCGTGCAAGCCAGCCCGCGAAAGAAGAGCTGACGCTGATCTATGACGGCAAGTGTCCGGTCTGTACCGCCTACAGTTGCGGCCTCGACGTCGACTCTGCGTCAGCGTCGTCAGTTCGCATCGTGGATGCGCGCGGCGAAGACGCCATGATCAATCTGGCGACGGCCACGGGCCTGGACTTTGACGAAGGGATGGTCGTCTCCTATCGCGGCAAGTTCTATCACGGCGCGGACGCGCTTCATGTGCTGGCAACGCTGACGCCGGCGAAAGGCGTCTGGAACCGGATCAACCGGTTCCTGTTCGGATCGCGCGCAGTCAGCCGCTTCCTGTATCCGATGCTCAGGTCGGGACGCAACCTGCTGCTCCGGCTGTTGGGGCGAAAGAAGATACGAAACCTGGAAAAGCGCGGCTGACCATTTTCCGGTGTCGCCCTGGAGAGCTTGACGACATGACGCAGCGCGGGGTGAGGCTTTTCCTGGCACTATTTTTCCTGGTTGTCTTCGGCGCGGTGTTCCTGCGCGTCGACTTTTTTCCGCTGTCCTGGGTGCCGATGTATGCCGAGCGGGATACGGCCGCCGAGAAGACCTTCTTCATCGGGAGCCTCGAGCGGCGCATGCTCGGTTTTGAAGCGCGGCGTGCGGACGGGGAGCAGGTCCTCATTACCGGGAAGATGCTCAATATCCCGCACGCGAACTTCCGCAGGCTCTACATGCAGCGCGCCTTCAACTCCGGGCCGCCGCAGCATCTGCGCGAAAGGCTCGCTCTCATGCCGTTCAATCGCTGGTGGTACGAGACGCTGGTCGGGCCCGACCCATTGCTCGGCGCGAACTATCCGGCCCAGCTCCTGCGAAGCATCAACAAGACGCTCGGATACGAGGCCGAGGATCCGCGTCGCATCGTGTCGCTCGAGGCGCATCTCGACCTGGCGACATTCTCGCAGGCAAGGCTGGATGCCGGTGACTTGTCAATGCCGCAAGTCCGGCATGCAACGGCACAGGTCACTGCAACCGAAACCATACTGACGATCGACGGATCGGCGCAGCGCATTGCCGGCCCCGGTGTCGAGGCACCTCTGCTGAATGTCGACAACTAGACTCCCGGACGGGCGCCGGTCATTTTTCGAGCGCGCCTTCTTCGAATGGTTTCCGGGCGAGGCGCTCGGTGCGGCAAGGCTTTACTTCGGATTCGGCCTGATTGCCTACCTGTTCTCGCAGTACCGGCAGCTGCTGGTACTGGATCCTGCGGGCGCCCGGTTCCACTACACGCTGCCGATCTGGTACTTCGATTTCCTGGGGATCGATCACATGGTTCCCTGGCTGAACGTGCCCGTCATGGCCGTCCTGGTCGCGGCGTGCGTGTTGTTCTCGCTCGGCCGGTGGACCAAGCCTGCGATCATCGTGATCCTGATCGCCATCTGCTATCTGAAGGGAGTGCGCGACAGCATTTCGGGAGACGTGCATCACCGCGAGGTCCCGATCGTCGCACTGCTCGTGCTGTTCCTCGCCTCGAAGTGCGACCAGGTATTCGGGATGGATGCGAGGCGCAAAGGCCTGCCGGGGATCGCAGACTGGGAAGCCAGCTGGCCGCTTCGCGCGATGCAGGTCTATATCGCCATGTTCTATTTCTGGGCGCTGGTCGCCAAACTGCGATTATCCGGGCTGGATTGGTTTACGGATGGCGGCCGCATCCAGGATGTTCTGGTGGCGCGTTCATTCAGGGATGGCATTGGAGCCGATGGCCTGCCCGTGAACCTGCCGCAGGCCTATGAGCTTGCGCAGAACCCGGACCTGGTCTTTGTGTTTGGCGCGACCGTGTTCGTGTTCGAACTGTTCATACCGCTGATCCTGTTCGTGCGTGACTGGCGATTGCGCCTGTTCATGCTGATCGGTGCGGCAACCTTCCATTTCACCAACTACTACCTCCTGAACGTCCAGTTCTATCTCTTCCCGTTCGTGTTCGTGACGTTTTTCAATATGGCGCTGGTGCATCGCTGGCTGAAGGCGAGATTGCAGGCGGGGAGCGTTGTCGCCGGCGACAACGCGTGAGCTGCGGATCGCACCGTGTCGGCGCGAA
>JAABRB010000402.1 GCA_011391185.1 Betaproteobacteria bacterium | reverse complement strand
CCCAGTTCGCCGCCAGGCGTCGTTCCGCTCCTTGCCAAGACGGCCAGTCTTGGCTGCGTCGCGCGCCTAGCCTGACGACGAACCGAGCGGTTTTCCCGTGCCTTCGGCCGAATTCGGTCTAGGCGCGATAGATGCGCAACTGGAAACAATGTTCAACGAACCTCTGATTCAGGACACTAGCACGCCGACCGAATCGGCTCAAACGGAGGCGGAACTTGACAACCGGGCTGCGTTGGCTCCCGGAGTGGCGGCGACGAGTTGCCCCCGTCGCCATGACGCATCCACCCGTGCGCGATCTACGGTGGTCTTTTTGACCCAGATCATGCTTTCGCGAGGTGAAGCACGTTGGACGGTGCGCGCAGGAAACTCCTTGCGGGCCCTGCGTTCGAAGCGTTCAACCACTTGGAGAAACGGTCATGAAATCGGATGTTCACGCGCGTCCCGCCTGGGTGATTTCCGCCGCGCTCGTCGCTATCGTCTTCGGCGCGCTCTCGGTCGTTTCCGGCGGCCGGGTCCTGTTCGGCAGCGAAGCCGCGCGACTGGCGGCCGGGGATTACGTGCCGTTCGTCGTCTGGTTCAATTTTCTCGCCGGCTTCGCCTATGTTGCGGCTGGCGTGGGCTTGTGGCGGTATCGACCCTGGTCGGCGCGGCTCGCGCTGGCCATCGCGGTGGCGACGGCGCTCGTTTTCGTTGGGTTGGGCGCGCAAATCGCGGCCGGCAGCGCGTTCGAAGCGCGCACGGTGGCGGCAATGACGCTTCGCACCGTGATCTGGGCGGGGATTGCGGCGCTCGCCTGGCGCAGCCTGGCGTCCGGGCGAACCGGGCCGGCGCGCAACGCGCGTCAGCGCAGCGCGTGATTCGCGAATAGCGCGGCGGCGAGGAGGACGACCGCGCCGCCCTGGTGAGCGGCGCCCAGCGCGATCGGCACGGCGAGCAGCAACGTGGTGATGCCAAGCGCGACCTGCACGACGAGGGCCGCGAGCAGGAGGTGCGCCGCGAGGCGCGCGCGCGGCGGGAGGGCCGCCCGGCGAACTCGCAGCCAGAGCCAGGGTACCAGCACCGCGAGGACCCACGCCCCCAGCCGGTGATCGAACTGCACGGTGGCCATGTTGTAGAAGAAGTTCTGCCACCACGGCTCGATCATGAAAATCTCCGGTGGCACGACGTGACCGTGCATCAGGGGAAAGGTGTTGTAGGCCTTGCCGGCTCGGATGCCGGCGACGAAACCGCCCGTCACCGCCATGTAGCCGACCACGCCGGTGATCCACCATCCCAGCCGTCGAACGCCGTCTCCCGTCCATCGTGTCGTCGGGCCTTCCATCCGGCGCGGGGCCAGCAGATCCATCGCCACCCAGAGCATCGCCGCAAAGATCAGGAGCGCGATCGCCAGGTGCGCGGTGAGGCGGAACTGGGAGACGCGCGGGTCGTCGACCAGTCCGCTCATCACCATGTACCAGCCCATCGCGCCCTGCAGCCCCCCGAGCGCGAAGATGCCCACGAGCTTCCAGGCGAGCGGCCGGTCGAGCGTGCCGCGCGCCCAGAACCACACGAGCGGCACGAAGAAGACGACGCCGATCAGGCGGCCCAGCAGGCGGTGGAAGTACTCCCACCAGAAGATGCCCTTGAATTCCGCGAGGCTCATGCCGCGGTTCACCTGCCGGTACTCGGGTGTCCGCTGGTATTTCTCGAACGTCTCCTGCCAGGCAGTGTCGCTGAGCGGCGGCAGCGTGCCCATGATCGGCTGCCACTCGACGATGGAGAGACCGGAGTGAGTGAGGCGGGTCACGCCGCCGACGACGACCATCGCGAACACGAGCGCACAACAAACCAGCAGCCACGCCGCAACCGCCCGTTGGCGGGGGGCTGCGGCGGCCGTGGTCAGCGCGCCGGCCGGCAATGCGGGTGAATGCTCCTGTGACACGTTGGAGGCGATGATCGGCTGGATGGTGGATGCGAGTTTGACATGGATCAAATCGGAAATCAGCGCTCGGGTTTACTTAAGTCAGATCAAATTTTCGTCCCGGGGGGGTAGCGTAAATTCCACCGGGAATTCAACGGAATTCGTGCGGTCGCGCGTGCCGCGCGCGGGACGACTGCCGGCGAGACCGAGATTCGCAATCAAAAGATCTGCAGAGGAGAGCGACGATGGCCGATCCGAACCAATCCAATTCCTACGACGAGGTCTACGACGAGCCGGTGCCCGCCATGCAGCAGTTGATGGACAACCCATGGATTCTGCTGTTCCTCGGCGTCGTCATCCCGACCGTGCTGTATCTGATCTGGGGTGTGATGGAGATCATCAGCATCCCGGTTGCGCCTTGAGCGGCTCCGCAAGAATCATTCAAAGGGAGATAGAGAGATGAGCGCGATTCAGCCGCCGGCAAGCAGGCTATGGTGGAAAGAGCCCATCGAGAGAATCGAGATCACATGGGTCTTGATCGCTTTCGTCTGGTGCATGGTTCTCTTCTTCATGATGCCGTACTGGCACGTGTTCGGTAAGCAGAACCTCGCCAACGAGGCGTACAAGAACACGCCGGAGAAGTTCACGGCGAAGACGCAGGAGATGGTCGACAAGTACAAGGTCCGAGAGGAAACCGGCCTCAACGACCAGAAGATCCCCGTGGTGCGGCCGCCTGCCGGCAGCGACGTGTACCTGATCGCGCGCTTGTGGCAGTGGTGGCCGATTCTCGAACTCGAGGATGGGCAGACCTATCGCCTGCACCTGATGTCGCTCGACTGGCTGCACGGCTTCTCGCTCCAGCCCGAGAACATCAACATCGAGGTGCATCCGAACTACGAGCACGTGCTCACCGTGCAGCCGACCAAGGCTGGCACCTACTCGATCATTTGCAACGAGTTCTGCGGCCTGAACCATCACACGATGGTGAGCAAGCTGTTCGTCACCGCGAAGAAATAGAGGGGGCACCGTCATGGCTGTCAATCGCATGTTCCGGACCTGTCCGACGACAGGTCTCAAGTTCCATCAGCCCGCCGAGGCGCTGATCCGGTGGAACGCCGTCGCGGGCGTCGTGTTCCTGCTCTTCGGCGGGATTCTGGCGCTGCTGGTCGTGCTGACGCGCTGGCAGGCCGTTCACCTGCTGCCAGCGGACTTGTTCTACATGGTCCTCACTGGTCACGGGCTCAACATGCTCGTTTTCTGGGTCATTTTCTTCGAGATCGCGGTGCTCTACTTCGCCGGATCGACCTTGCTCGGTTGCCGCCTGGCCACGCCCAGGCTCGCCTGGGCCGGCTTCTGGCTGATGGTGATCGGCGGGCTGATGAACAACTATGCGGTGTTCATCCGGGGTGACTCCAGCGTGATGTTCACGTCGTACGCGCCGATGGGGGCCCACTGGAGCTTCTATCTCGGACTGATCCTGTTCGCGGTGGGGGCGCTGGTCGCCTGCTTCGTCTTTTTCGGCACGCTGGCGATCGGCAAGGCGGAGCGCACCTACAACGGCTCGGTGCCGGTCGTGACTTTCGGCGCGGTCACTGCGGCGATCATCGCGGTCTTCACCATCGCGTCAGGCGCGATCATCCTGATCCCGACCTTCGGGTGGTCGATCGGGCTGGTGCCGTCCATCGACTCGCTGATGTACCGGCAGATCTGGTGGGCGTTCGGCCACAGCTCGCAGCAGATCAACGTGTCGGCGCAC
>JAABRB010000401.1 GCA_011391185.1 Betaproteobacteria bacterium | reverse complement strand
TCGTACTCGGCATCGAGACCACCTGCGACGAGACCGCCGCCGCCGTGGTCTATCGCGACAACGAGGGCCCCGGCGAAATCCGCTCCAACGTGGTGCTGTCGCAGCTCGAGGAGCATCGCCCGTTCGGCGGCGTGGTCCCGGAAATCGCCGCCCGCGCCCATGTCGAGCATCTCGACCGCATCATCCGGAAGGCGATGGACGAAAGCGGGCTTGCGTTCGCCGACCTCGATGGCATCGCCGCCGCCGCGGGTCCGGGGCTGATCGGCGGGGTAATCGTGGGCCTGACGACGGCCAAGGCGATCGCGCTCGGCGCCGGCAAGCCGCTGATCGCGGTCAATCATCTCGAAGCCCACGCGCTCACCGCGCGGCTCACCGACGGGCTCTCGTTCCCTTATCTCCTGCTTCTGGTCTCCGGCGGACATACCCAGCTGGTCGCCGTCGAGGACGTCGGCCGCTACCGGCTGATCGGCGGCACCGTGGACGATGCAATCGGCGAGGCCTTCGACAAGACAGCAAAAATGCTGGGTCTGCCCTATCCGGGCGGACCCGAGGTCGAGCGGCTCGCCAAGCAGGGCGACCCGCGACGCTTCGAACTGCCGCGCCCCATGCTTGGCCGGCCCGAGCCAGACTTCTCGCTCTCGGGCCTGAAGACCGCCGTGCGGATCGAGGCCGAGCGCGCGGCGCCGCTTTCCGACGAGGACGTGGCGGATTTGTGCGCGAGTTTCCAGGCGGCAGTCGTCGACGTCGTGCTCGACCGCGTGCGCGCGGGACTTGCCGTCATGCGCGACGGCCGGCGCGCACCGAACGCGCTGGTGGTCGCTGGCGGCGTCGCGGTCAACCGCGCCATCCGCGGCGCGATGCAGGAATTCGCCGACGAGATCGGCATGCCGCTGGTGCTGCCGCCGCCCGAGCTTTGCACCGATAACGGCGCCATGATTGCCTGGGCCGGCGCCGAGCGGCTCGCCCGCGGCATGACCGACGGCTTCGACACCAGTCCGCGCGCCCGCTGGCCGCTCGACGGCGTGGCCGACCGCGCCAAGAGTGGCGTCAAGGGCGGCGCACGCGGATGAGCGGGTACAAGCGCATCGGGATTCTCGGCGCCGGCGCCTTCGGCACGGCGCTCGCCAATGCCGCGGCACGCGCCGGGTGTACGGTGAAGCTCTATGACAGCGACCTTGCGGTTCTCGCCGACATCAAGAAGAACCGCATGAACTCGACCCGCTTGCCCGGGATTCCCATCGAGGCGGCTGTCGAAGTTACCGAGCAGCTTAGCCAGGCCGCCGCGCAGGACGCGCTCCTTCTTATCGTCCCGACCCAGGACTTCCGCGCCCTCGTCACGGCGCTCGCCAAGCACGCCAAGCCGGGCACGCCGCTGGTCGCCTGCGCCAAGGGCATCGAGCGCGGCAGCGGCAAATTCGTCACCGAGATCATTGCGGAACTCATCCCGCAAGCGCGTACCGCGATCCTCTCCGGCCCGAGCTTCGCGAGCGACGTGGCCAAGGGCCTGCCGGCGGCCGTGACGCTCGCATCCGCTGACGAAAAGCTCGCCGCCGAACTCGCCGAGGCCCTGAGCTCGCCGACGTTCCGCGTCTATCACTCGACCGATGTGCGCGGCGTCGAAATCGGCGGCGCGGCCAAGAACGTGCTCGCCATCGCCGGCGGCGTCGTTGCCGGGCGTGATATGGGCGCCAGTGCCCAGGCCGCATTGATCACCCGCGGCTTCGCCGAGCTCGCCCGCTTCGGCCGCGCCTATGGCGCCAAGCCCGAGACGTTGATGGGCCTCTCGGGCCTTGGCGATCTGATCCTCACCGGCTCCACGCCACAGTCACGCAATTTCACGCTCGGGTTCGCCATCGGCCGCGGCGAGAAGCCCGCGGTCGGTAAAGGCCCGCTGGCCGAGGGCGCGTTCACCGCACCGGTACTGGTCGAACTCGCGCGCAAGAAAGGCGTCGACATGCCGATCGCGGAGACCGTGGACGCGCTGCTTGCCGGCCGCGTCGGCATCGACGAGGCGATAGCGCGCTTGCTCGCGCGGCCGCTCAAAGCGGAGGCGTGAGATGGCCTATTGGCTGGTCAAGAGCGAGCCCGGCACCTGGTCCTGGGACGATCAGGTGAAAGCCGGCGCCAAGGGCACCGCCTGGGAAGGCGTGCGCAATCACCAAGCCAAGCAGAACCTGATGAAGATGAAGCGCGGCGACCGCGCCTTCTTTTATCATTCGGGCGAGGAGAAGCGGATCATGGGCACAGTCGAGGTGCTCGGCGAATATCGCCCCGACCCCTCCGACAAGACCGGTGCGTTCGGCCTCGTGGACTTCAAGGCCGGCGCCCCGCTGCCCAAGCCCATGACGCTGGCCGAATGCCGGACTGAACCCAAGCTCGAGAAGATGGTGCTGCTCAACAATTCGCGCCTGTCGGTGCAGCCGGTGGCGGCGGACGAATGGCGTACGATTTGCGCGCTCGGCGGGTTGAAATCCTAAGCGTTTGAAGCCGCGAAGCGCTAGCATGCCGCCCTTCGGGGAGCTCCTGGGAGGTACCTATGTCGGTCAAATATCTCGCCGTGCTGGTGGCCGCGATTGTCGGGATCGTGTTCTGCTGGGCCTATTACTGGCTGTTGATGAAACAATGGCTCGCGGCGGCCGGTCTGAAGCAGTCCGCCGTCAAGAACGGCCCACCGCCGCTGGCCTGGATTTTTCTCATCGTCGGCTATCTGCTCGCCGCCTGGATGCTCGCGGCGATCATGAACTACGTGGGCCCGATCACGCTCCGAGCCGGTGTGATTTCCGGCGCATTCATCTGGCTCGGCTTCGCGCTGCCGGTCACGGCGATCAATTACGTGTTCCAGAGGCGCCCGATCGAGCTCACCTTGATCGACGCCGGCGGCTGGTTCGGCAGCCTCGTCATCATGGGCGGCGTGATCGGCGCTTTCGGTAAGTGAGCCGTCGTATTCGAGCGCGGCCGGACTCCCGGCCGCGCTCATGCTGTCCGAAAGTCGATAGCCGTCTCGCCTTGTCCCATCAAGGTCATCACGCATAATCTAGATGTGAAAAGACGAACGCTGGCGAAAAACCGGCGCGCAGGGATGCACAAGGAGGGGTGTGATGTCCGAGAAAATATACGAGGTTCCGGCCGAGTGGAAGCAACGCGCATATCTCGACGACGCAAAATATAAGGAGATGTACGCGCGCTCGATCAAGGACCCGAACGGATTCTGGGCCGAGCACGCCAAACGCCTCGACTGGATCAAGGCCCCGACCAAGATCAAAAACAGCTCATTCGCCGCCGACAACGTCTCGATCAAATGGTTCGAGGACGGCGTTCTCAACCTCGCGCATAACTGCATCGACCGGCACCTGGCCAAGCGCGGCAATCAGACCGCGATCCTGTGGGAAGGCGACGATCCCAAGGAAGACAAGAAGATCTCCTATCGTGAGCTGCACGCCGAGGTATGCCGCTTCGCCAACGTCCTGAAGGTATTGGGCGTCAAGAAGGGCGACCGCGTCACCATTTATCTCCCGATGATCCCGGAGGCCGCGATTTCCATGCTCGCCTGCGCGCGGATCGGCGCGGTCCACTCGGTGGTGTTCGGCGGCTTCTCACCCGACTCGCTCGCCGGCCGCATCGAGGATTGCAAGTCCACGATCGTGATCACCGCCGACGAAGGC
>JAABRB010000400.1 GCA_011391185.1 Betaproteobacteria bacterium | reverse complement strand
GCAGACCTCCGATTGACTGAGGCGGGGAATCGGCTGGGACTCGTGGACGCTGTTCGGTGGGAAGCGTTCCAGCACAAACGCGATGCGATTGCGCACGAGCAAGAGCGTCTGAAATCAACCTGGATCAGTCCCCGAGCGCTTTCCGCTGTCGATGCCGAGCGCGTGCTGGGGCGATCAATGGAGCGCGAGTACAGCGCCCTCGACCTCTTGAAGCGACCGGGGGTGACCTATACGTCGCTATTGTCGCTGCCCGGCGCGGGTCCGTCCGTGAACGATCCCGCGGTGGCGGATCAGGTCGAGATCCAGGCTAAATATCAAGGATATATCGTGCGGCAACAGGGTGAGGTGGCGCGCAGCGAGCAGCTCGAAAGCACGCCATTCCCGCCTGACCTCGATTATGCCGACGTCCGCGGGCTCTCGATGGAAGTCCAGCAAAAGCTTGCGCGGCATCGCCCCGAGACCATCGGCCAGGCATCACGCATATCCGGCGTTACGCCGGCCGCCATCTCCCTGCTCCTGGTCCATTTGAAGCGCAGCGATCGGAGCGGGTCCCCACCCAAGCAATCGACTGCGGCATGAATCCGGACGCCGTGCTTGCGGTCGGAATCGGCGACCTTGGCCTTATATTACGGGCATCTCAACGAAAGCAACTACTCACTTATATCGGCTTACTCACAAAATGGAACGAGGTTTACAACCTGACCGCGATTCGGGACGAGCATGAAATGCTGAATCATCACCTGTTGGATTCGCTTTCAATCGTTCCTCACCTCGCGGGCCGGCGCTGGCTGGATGTGGGAAGTGGCGCAGGCCTGCCCGGTATTCCCATGGCCATCGCGCGGCCGGAATGTCAGGTCACACTGCTCGACAGCAATCAGAAAAAATCCGCGTTTCTCCAGCAAGCAGTCATCGAGCTTGGATTGGGCAACGCAATGGTCTGCCCGGTGCGCGTGGAATCATGGCATCCGGATGAGCGCTTCGACGTGATCGCCTCGCGGGCCTTCTCGGATCTGGCGGATTTCGTCGGATGTTCGCAGCATCTTCTTGCCGACCACGGGATGTTCGCGGCAATGAAAGGCGCACATCCCCATGCGGAGATCGAACAACTGCCCGACGGCTTCGAGATTCGGGCGGTGAATCGCCTGGCTGTGCCGGGGCTGGCCGCGGAACGCCATCTTGTTCTCGTGGAGCGTGCGACACCATGACGCGCATCATCGCGATCGCCAATCAGAAGGGCGGCGTGGGCAAAACCACGACAACCGTCAATCTCGCCGCGGGACTAGCGCTTTCCGGCAAGCGCGTGCTGCTCGTGGACCTCGATCCCCAGGGCAATGCCACCATGGGCAGCGGCGTGGACAAGCGCGCGCTCAAGCACACCGTCTACCATGTGCTGCTCGGCCTGAGTGCGGTTGAGCAAGTGCGCACGCGGCCGGAGGCGAGCGGCTACGACGTGTTGCCCGCGAATCGCGACCTGGCAGGCGCCGAAATCGAGATGGTTGATCTCGAAAATCGCGAGGTCAGACTCAAGGCTGCTCTCGCACCGGTTGCCGAAGCATATGACTTCATCCTCCTCGACTGCCCGCCGGCGCTCAACCTTCTGACCCTGAATGGCCTGGTCGCCGCCCACTCGGTCATGATTCCGATGCAGTGTGAGTACTACGCGCTCGAGGGACTCACCGATCTGGTCAATACCATCAAGATAGTGCGCGCGCATCTCAATCCGCACATCGAAATCGACGGCCTGCTACGCACGATGTTCGATCCCCGGAATACGCTTGCACAACAGGTCTCCACGGAGCTGCAACAGCATTTCGGCGCCAAGGTTTACGAAACCATCATTCCGCGCAACGTCCGGATCGCTGAAGCGCCGAGCTACGGCAAATCCGCAATCGATTTCGATCCAACCTGCAAGGGCTCACAGGCGTACGTCGCACTCACCGCCGAGCTCCTGTGGCGCGATAGCGCGGCGCAGGCCGCCTAGCCGCGCACGCGACATGTATCGACTGATGGAGACCCCACGATGATCAAAGCGAAAGGACTTGGCCGCGGGCTCGATGCGCTCCTGAACAATGACGGGGTTGGCTACACACGGGAGACCCTCGCGACCGCCCCACTCGACCAACTGCGGCCCGGTCGCTTTCAGCCGCGCACGCGCATGGACGAACAGTCCCTCAACGAGCTCGCGCAATCGATACGGAGCCAGGGGCTGATGCAGCCGATACTCGTGCGCAGTGCCGGCTCCCATCAGTACGAAATCATTGCGGGCGAGCGACGCTGGCGCGCGGCGCGAATCGCAGGGCTGGCAGAAGTGCCGATCGTCGTTCGCGATGTTCCGGATCAAGCGGCGCTCGCAATGGCGCTGATCGAGAACATTCAGCGCGAGGACCTGAATCCGCTCGAAGAGGCCACCGGGGTACAGCGGCTCATCGACGAATTCAAGCTGACCCACCAGGAGGCGGCCGACGCGATCGGTCGCTCGCGCGCCGCGACGACCAATCTCCTGCGGCTACTGAACCTTGAGCAGCCGGTACGGCAGCTACTCATGGAAGGTCGCATCGATATGGGCCATGCGCGGGCGCTGCTCGCGCTAGGCGGAACGCAGCAGATCGCGCTTGCACGCAAGGTGGATCGCGAGGGGAGTTCGGTGCGTGAGACGGAGCAGTTCGTACAGACCACATTGAATCCCGCGCTGAAAAGCCCGCCCGCCCGCCCTCGGACCGACCGGGACACGGCACGCCTGCAGGAGGAAGTCTCGGAGCGGCTGGGAACGGCCGTCGAGATCAAACCGGGCAAGAAAGGTTCCGGAAAGCTCGTCGTTGGCTACATGAACCACGCCCACCTGGACGAATTGCTCGGCAAACTGACCCGGTGACCCCCGGCTATGCTACCGTCATACTATCGACGCCATCCGAGTGTGTACTCTGCCCGCTGCAGCAGATCCAGGCGGTGGCCGGCAGCGTATCTAGGCGCAGAATAATAGGAGGAGTCGGTTCTCGGGCCAGCCAAGGGGGAATGGCTGACCGGGTGAGGAGGTGCGCATGAAGCCGCGGATCGTAATTTGCAGCGTCGTGATAGGCGCACTCGTCGCGGGAACGAATGCCTTTTCCCAGAGCGACACCGCTGTGCTGGGTGCGGGCGGCAGGGGTTTCACGCCTCCTAATCCGTCTGGATCCCCGATCACGCGTCCCCTTTCGGGATTGCGCCTCGACGCGGCCGAGACATTGTGGGGGCTTGCCGGCACCGGGCAACAAGTCCAGGTCGGGATGTCGATCGCACCACGACTCGGGACGGGCATTCCTCGTGCGACGCTCGCGATGCCCAATAGAGCTGAAGGTCCCGTCGAACTCGGACCGGGGCTGAAGTGGCGTTCATCGGCCGGAACGCTCGACGCGAGTTTCCGCTTCGATCCCACAGGCGCCACGCACGGCGACAGTCTTCGCCTGAGTTTCAGCCGACCGCTGATTGCCACTCAAGGATTTCGCCTGCTCGCATACGTCGGGGCGGAATGGCAAAGTGGTCGTACCGCACCCGTCGTGCCGGGTTTGAACGATGCGGGCAATACCCGACCGCTGTTCTCGACCGGCAGCGCAGGCAATATCGGTTTTGGCCTTGATACGCATTACCAGGTGACACGCAACAGCGCGATCGTCGTCGGCGCAAGTGGTCTGCG
>JAABRB010000399.1 GCA_011391185.1 Betaproteobacteria bacterium | reverse complement strand
TGGAGCACGCCGGATCGCATCGGGGTCCTCGGATACGATCTGACGCGCGAGCTCATCGGGCGGATCAACCTGGGTGACATGGGGTACCTCGAGATCACCGGGCGCCTGCCGAATGCGCGCGAGTCGCGGATGTTCAACGCGCTCCTGGTGACACTCGTCGAGCACGGCATCGTTCCGTCGACGCTCGCCACGCGCCTGACCTATACGGGCGCGCCGGAAGCGATTCAGGCGGCCGTCGCGGCGGGCCTGCTCGGTCTGGGAAGCGTATTCGTCGGTTCGACGGAGGACGCGGCGCGGATGCTCGTCGATGCGCTCCCGATTGCGCCGAAATCGCGCGCGCGCGTCACGCTGCCGGAGCTCGCCGACCGGATCGTGGCCGCTGAGCGCGCCGCGGGTCGCCCTGTTCCAGGACTCGGTCACCCGATCCACAAGCCGATCGATCCGCGCGTTCCGCGGCTCTTCGCGCTCGCGCGCGCCAACGGGTTCGGCGGGCCGTACATCCGCCTGATGCAGCTCGTCGCGCGGCGGGCGGCGAAGGCGCATGGGCGGCCGCTCCCGATCAACGCGACTGGCGCAATCGGCGCGATCTGCTGCGAGATGCAGCTGCCCTGGCAGGCGTGCCGCGGGCTCGGCGTCATGGCACGCGCCGTGGGGCTGGTCGGTCATGTCCTCGAGGAAATCCGCCGCCCCATGGCGCGCGAGATCTGGCACCGGATCGAGGAAGAGGCCACGGCGCATGCGCGTGGCCGGCTGCGGCGCAAGAAGCGATGAGCGATCCGCGCAAGCCGATCGAAGTCATCTCGAGCTATCCGCCGCACGACGGCTCGCTGGGGTCGATACTCGCGAGCCGCGCGGTGGCGGCGCCCGATCGCGAGTTCGTCGTCTTCGAGGGTGAATCGCTCACCTATCTCGACGTCGAGCATGCCGTCGGGCGCGCAGCCGCCCTGTTTGCGGCACACGGCGTCCGGGCCGGCGATCGGGTCGGCCTCATGTCGCTCAACCATCCTTCCTCGGTCATCACTTTCTTCGCGCTTGCGCGACTCGGCGCCGTCATGGTTCCGGTCAATCCGGAGTACGGCGCCGAGGAGGCCGGTTACGTCCTCGCGCACGCGCAGGTGAGCGGCGTGCTGTGCTCGCCGGCCGCCCTCGACACGGTCCGTGCGGCCTGCGCGAAGATCGAGCCGGTACCCTGGCTGATGCTAAACGCTCCCGCGGATCCGCGGCTCGCCGTCTTCCGGGACGCGCTCGGGGACGCCCCTGCGGAGATCCCGGCAGATGCCGGCACGCCGGATTCGGTCTGCGTGTTCATCTACACCTCGGGCACCACCGGTTTTCCGAAGGGCGTCACGCACAGCCAGCGCAACGTGACGCTCGCGGGCGAGGGCTTCGTCGAGCGCATGCATCTGCAGCCCGAGGACCGCCTGCTCTGCATCCTGCCGATGTTTCACATCAATGCCCTGTTCTACTCGCTTGCCGGCGCGCTGGCCGCGGGCGCCACGATCATCCTCGTGCCGAAGTTCTCGGCTTCGTCCTTCTGGAGGACGGTGGCCGAGACACGCTGCACCGAAGTGAACACCATCGCGGCCGTGTCGACCATCCTCATGCAACGGCCGAGAAGCGAGTTCGTCCCGGGTCACGTGCTGCGCAAGATCTACGGTGCGCCTTTCACCGCGGACACCTACCGGGTCTTCCAGGGCGAGTTCGACGTGCCGCACCTCGTCGAAGGCTACGGCATGTCGGAGATTCCCGGCGTGCTCAACAATCCTTTCGAAGGGCCCCACAAGATCGGCAGCATGGGCCGGCCGAGCCGGCATCCGGACCACGGCATGGCCTTTGCGGAGATGAAAGTCGTCGACGAGGCCGGCCGCGACCTGCCCGACGGCGAGACCGGCGAGCTCGCCGTTCGAACGCCGATCGTGATGAAGGGGTACTACCGCGACCCCGGGCAGACGGCCGCGGCGTTCCGTGACGGCTGGTTCCTGACCGGCGATCTCGGTCATCGCGACGCGGACGGCTACTTCTGGTTCGTCGCGCGCAAGCAGGACATCATCCGCAAGCGCGGCGAAAACATCTCGGGCGCCGAGCTGGATCGAGTGATCGGTGCGCATCCGGACGTGGCGGAAGCCGCCGCAATCCCGGTGCCTGACCCGCTCGGCGAGGACGAGATCCTGGTCGCCATCGTTCGCAAGCCCGGGGCAACCGTTGCGGCGCAGGCCATTGCCGACTGGTGCGGCGACCGGCTGGCGGCGATCAAGGTGCCGCGGTACATCGCCTTCGTCGAGGCGTTGCCGCACACCCCGACCCATCGGGTCGCAAAATTCAAGCTGCGGGCCGACGCGGCGCTCAGGGATAATGCCGTCGATCTGCAAAAGGGAGCGGGCTCATGACCATCAGGATCGAATGCGTCCTGCAGTGCGATAACCACCTCGGGGAAGGGCCGGTGTGGGACGTCGAGGAAGGCCGTCTCTACTGGGTGGATGGCACCGGCCGGCGCGTGGGCAAGCCATCGATCTGGCGCATGGACCCGAAGACGGGCAAGGTGGAGAACTGGTCCCTGGATCACGATGTCGGCGCCCTGGCGCTGCGCCGCCAGGGCGGCGCCGTGCTCGCGCTGGATGACGGCTTCTACTTCTTCGATTTCAAGCGCGGGAAGCTCGATCTCATCACGCTCGTCGACGCCGGCGAGCCCCGCAGTCGCCTGAACGACGGGAAGTGCGATCGCCGCGGCCGGTTCTACGCAGGCGGCATGGACGACAAGGAGGAGCTCAAGATCTGCGGGCTCTTCCGCCTCGACCCGGACCTCAAGGTGACCCAGGTCGACGACGGCATCATCTGCTCGAACGGACCGTGCTGGAGCCCCGACAACAAGACGTTCTATTTCGCCGACACCTTCCAGGGCGAGTACTGGGCTTACGACTTCGACATCGAGACCGGCAGCCTCTCGAACAAGCGCCTGTTTGCCTCGTTCAAGGACGACGCCGGCGTGGCCGACGGCTCGACCATCGACGCGGAGGGATGCGTCTGGAACGCGCAGGTGATCGGCGGCGAGCTGGTGCGCTACGCGCCTGACGGGAGCGTGGAACGGCGCATCGGCATGCCGGTGAAGAACGTGACCAGCCTGATGTTCGGTGGCGACCGGCTCGACGAGCTCTATTGCACGTCCATGGCGCGGGTAAAGCACCCGGCGGTGCACGAGCTCTTCAGGCAGGAAGTGAAGCCGCAGTTCCTCGCCGGCAGTCTGTTCCGGATCACCGGGCTGGGCATCCGCGGGCTGCCCGAGCCGCGATTCGCCGGCTGACGGAACAGTCGCGCGGGGCGTGGCCGGGGAGGCCGCGCCGCGCCGGTGGTATCATTTTCGGGTGGAATCGCAACCCGCCCTGCACATGATCGAGCTGTCGATCAACGGCGAGACACGGCGCTTCGACGACGCGCCCGACGTGGCGCGGCTGATCGAGCGACTCGACCTCGGCGGAAAGAAGGTCGCCGTCGAAATGAACGGCGAGATCGTGCCGCGCAGCCGGTATGCCCAGACGCCGCTTGCCGACGGCGATTCGCTGGAAATCGTCGTCGCGGTCGGCGGCGGATAGCATGGGGCTGAAGGATGCACGCTGCGCCGGCTTCGATCATTGCAACCGGTATTCACGGCAAGACCCCGTTTTACGAACAAGGGGCGGCGCCCCCTTGTCGCCCCCTTGTATATCCCCCAAAAGGAACCA
>JAABRB010000042.1 GCA_011391185.1 Betaproteobacteria bacterium | reverse complement strand
CGCCGGTCCGAGCGGAGATACGCCGCCACGCGCGGCCGCGCAGCCACGCGATCATGGAGCGCCATCAGCTTCGGATAGCGATGACCCCTGCGCGCCATCGTGCACGGGAACGCGTAGCGCAACCCCGCAATCACCTGGAACGTCGAAAGATCCGCGTAGGTGATTCGCCCGCCCGCCATGAATCCGCCGCCGACCCGGTTCCGTCCGAGCACCCGTTCGAAGTAGCCCAGATACTTCGGGATGCGCATGCGAACGAAGTCCTCGGCACGCCGCTTCGCCTCCCGCTTCTGCTCCTCGTAATAGAAATTACCTCCGAGCGGGTGGTGAACATCGTGAATCTCGTCGACGAAATCGCCGATTGTGAGCTGCAGCTGATGCACCCACAGCCGGTCGGCCTCGCCGCGCGGCACGAGCCCGAGCCGCGGACCGAGAAACACCAGGATGTTCGGTGTCTGCCCAATCACCTGCTTGCCCGCCTTGAGATACGGGGGCGCGAAGGGCGGTCGTTTTTCACTCCCGCTCTCGAGATCGCGCGCGAGGCCCGTCAGGCCGCGGCTCTTCCCCGGCATCCGGGCGATGTCGATGTAGTCCGCCCCGCCCGCTTCCAGAGCCAGCCGGACGAATTCCCCGCGACCCTGGATCGAGGGCCAGTAATACAGCTCGTAGCGCATGCGCGTGCCTCCCTGGTTGAAAAGACCGTGGCGTCCGGACCCCGATTGTGCGACTAGGGTCGAAGCACGAAGACCTCGTCGAAGCGCCGTTCCAGCTCGGGGTGCACGCCCCGCAGCTGACCAATCACTTCGCTCGCCCAGTCGAAATATGTGCGTCGCCGCTCGAGCGACCATTCATGGGGCGGATGCGCCGCCATGTCGCGCAGGTTGCAGATCTTGTCCGCAAGCTTCACGAGCTTCGCCCGGGTGGTGGCGTGCGTGGCGCGCGAGACCTGAAGGCGCTTACGTGCATCGCTCTTCAGCCATTTCACGTCGGTGACCTCCGCCACCACGTCCGCAATTTCGTCGCCGAACTCGCCCCGCAGCTCCTGCCAGCTCGTCTCGGTGTCCTCGATCGTGTCGTGCAGCAGCGCCGCGGCGACCACAATCGGATCGCGCACGCCGCCCTCCTCCCAGAGCACCTTCGCCAGCGCGATCGGATGATTGATGTAGGGCGACGCATCCTTGTCCTTGCGTCGCTGGTCGCGGTGCTTGTGCGCCGCGAACGCGACCGCGCGCAGGATCAGGTCGGTCGACTGGTCACCCCGGGGACTCTCAGCTGTCATCGGTCGGCGATTCGGGTCGCGCATAGTCTACGTCATTGCGATATCCGCACCCGTCGCGCACGCCTGGAAGGGGGCCTGGTTGACGACGCTGCCCCAGCGACGCAACATTGCAGCGTTTCCCCTGGAGTTGCCCGTGCCCATGCCAAGCGATCTCGTCACTCCGTCCTTCGACCGCAATGACCCGCGTGCGGTCCGCAGGGCGGTGCGCACCGGCGCCCACACCGGGCACACCGCCGGGCTTGCGCCCGGCTACGTGCAGGGCAACGTCTGCATCCTGCCGCGCGACTATGCCGACGACTTCTTCGTCTTCTGCCAGCGCAATCCGAAGCCCTGTCCACTCCTCGCCGCATCCGATCCGGGCGAGCCGCGCATCCCGGCGCTCGCCGAGGATCTCGACATGCGCACCGACGTGCCGAGCTATCGGGTCTTCCGCGACGGCGAATTCGTCGCAGACGTGAACGACATCAGCCACCTCTGGCGCGACGATCTCGTCGCCTTCGTGCTCGGCTGCTCGTACTCGTTCGAGGAGGCGCTGATGGCGGCCGGATTGCCGCTGCGTTATGTCGAGCAGGGCAGGAACGTTTCGATGTTTCTCACGAACATCGACACCGCGCCGGCCGGGCCGTTCCGCGGCGAGATGGTGGTATCGATGCGCCCGTTCACGCCGGCCAACGCAATCCGCGCGATCCAGATCACCGCGCGCTTTCCGACCGTGCACGGCGCGCCGGTGCATATCGGCAAGCCGGAGCTGATCGGCATCGACGACATCGACCGGCCATGGGTCGGCGACCCCACCGAGGTGCGCGCGGACGAGTTGCCCGTCTTCTGGGCGTGCGGCGTGACCCCGCAGTCGGTCGTGCGCAACGCCCGCCCGCCGCTGTGCATCACCCACACCCCCGGCCATATGATTGTCACCGATATACGGAACGCCACTCTGGCCGTGTTATAGAAGCGCGTCATTCCCGCTGCTTAACGAATCGGAAGGTTACGAACAGGAGGAAACCGGCTGGTTTCCTCAAGAGCAAGCCCGATAGGTTACGAACCGGAGGAAACCGGCTGGTTTCCTCAAGAGCAAGCCCGATAGGTCACGAACCGGAGGAAACCGGCTGGTTTCCTCCCGTTACCCTCCTTCCCGCTCAAAAAAAAACAACGCGATCTCAGCGGATGGGCGAGAACGCTGTCGGCCTAAGAATGCGGTTTTCCTGGGTGACGAGGAGCGCCACGACCTTCTCCAGATAGCGATGCCACTCGGGATCCTGCGCCAGGCGGTCGCGGCGCGCAGCCCGATCGTCGAGGCTCTCGTAGCCCCACATGAAGACGATCTGGTTCAGGTTTCCCGTTTCGGACGTGAAATACCCGATGAACTTTCCGAGGTGGCGCTGCTGAAGCGCGAGGCCTTCCTCGCCGTACAGGCGGACCATTTCCGCGACCTTTCCCGGATGCAGCGTGTAGATGCGCTCTTCGACGATCATGGGTTTCGATTCCTCATGGTGATGGTGGCAGCGTCACGGTCGTTGACTGCGGCGCGAACGGCCGGATTCCGGCCGGCGCAAAGAAATGATAGCCTCGAACGCGTCAAGGACGGACGACCATGAAAACGACCTATCCCGGACTGCTCGCGGTGTGGAACGACATCACCGCAGCCGACGAGCCGGAGTTCAATGCCTGGTACGAGGGCGAGCATTTTCCCGAGCGCCTTGCGGTGCCTGGCTTCCTCAGCGCCCGACGCTATCGCGACGCCTCGGCACCGCAGCGCTACGCCGCGATCTACGACACGGCGTCGATCGCCGTGCTCACCTCGCCCGATTACCGCGAGCGGCTGGCCCATCCCTCCCCCCGCACGCGGGCCATCATGCCGCGCTTCGGCAACATGACCCGCGCCGCGTGCGAGGTCGTTTTCGACCTGGGTGCAATGCGCGCGCCCGGCCGCGTGCTCGCCTGCATCGAGCTCGATGCGACGCCTGCCGATGCGGCACGTGAATCACTTTCGACCATTGCGCCGGTCGGGCGAGTCCGCATTGCGTTGCCCGACGCCCAATCCACGCAGATTCCCAATCCGGAAGCGAAGTTTCGGGGGACACCGGATCGGATGCCGCCGCCATTCCTGCTGATAGAAGGCGATGACGAACGCGCAGTCATCGCGGCGGCCGCGCGTGCCGGCCGGACGCTCGGTGCCTTACAACCCGCACGCGTCTTCCGGCTGCTCCTGGCACGGGACGCCTAGGCAGCAGGAGACGACGTGCGCTTCGCGACCATCTTGTACGAGGAGGATGGCCCGATCGGCTGGCTCACGCTGAATCGTCCCGACGACGGCAACATGTTCACGCCGCAGATGTGCCACGAGGTCCGCGACTGCCTGAATGCCGTGCGCCGCGAAACGCGCACCCGCGTGCTCGTCATCACCGGCGCGGGCGACAAGTTCTTCTGCATCGGCGGACGAAAGGACGGCATGGAGGACACCCTCCTCTACGCCGGCGTGCTGCCGACCCTCGAGATGTACGAGTCGATCGACCGCCTGCAAAAGCCCGTGATCGCGTCGGTGAACGGATTCGCGGTCGGCGGCGGTAATGTGCTGCAGGTCGTCTGCGATCTGACCATCGCCAAGGAAAGCGCCGTGTTCCGCCAAGTGGGCCCGATCATGGGCAGTTTCGACGCCGGCTTCGGCACCTGGTATCTGGAGGACCTCGTCGGCAAGAAAAAGGCGAAGGAGCTGTGGATGCTCAATCCGCGGATCACTGCGCGGGAGGCGCTCGAAATGGGGCTCATCAACCGCGTCGTTGCCGACGCGGCGCTGCGCGACGAAACGCGCAAGATGGCGCTCGAACTGGCCGAGCGCGGTCCGATCGCGCTCGCGTCGATCAAGGCCGCCTTCAATGCACGCCACGGCGGCGTCGGCGGGCTGGCCCGGATGGCGCACGACCTGCTGTTGCGCGGTTATCTCGAGACCGAAGAGTCCCACGAGCTCGCCGATGCATTCCGCAGCAAGCGCAAGCCCGATCCCGGAAAATTCGGCCATTGACCTGCCTGGATGTCGAACACCGTCCTCACCCTGCTCAATCCGCGCGATGCCGAACGCTATTACTCGGAAGGTGTCTGGCGCGCAGACACACTCTATTCGCTGCTGCAAGAGCATGCGAAGCAACGGCCGCAGGCATCGGCGCTGCGCGACGCGCGGGTGCGTCTCACGTGGACCGAGACCCTCGACTGGGTCGATGCCGTCGCCGAAGCTCTTCACCGGGCCGGGGTGCGTCGTGGGCAACGCGTGGCGGTATGGCTGCCGTCGCGCGCCGAGAGCGTGGTCGTGCTGCTCGCGTGCGCGCGAAACGGCTACGTCTGCAACCCATCCCTGCACCAGAACTACACCGTTGCCGAGATCGTGCAGCTGCTCGAACGCACCCGCGCCGCCGCGCTGTTTACCCAGTCGGGCTACGGAGCCGATGTCACGCGCGCGGACGTCGTTGCCGCGGCGCAGGCGCTGCCCCACATGCAAGCGGTATACGGCGCGATCGGACCGGCAGCGATCGACTCGCGAGTCCTCGCTTTCCCGGCACGCGGATTACCCGTCGATTCCTCGGTCGCCCCCGACGCAGATCCCGATCGGATCGTCTACCTCGCCTTCACGTCGGGCACCACTGGTGTCCCGAAGGGCGTCATGCACTCGCACAACACGCTGCTCGCCAATGGCCGGGCGATGGTCGAGGATTGGCACCACGATCACTCGACGGTACTCCTCAGCCTGAGCCCGATGAGCCATCACATCGGCACGGTGGCGGTCGAGCAGATGATGGCCGCCGGCTTCGAGCTCGCGGTGAACGACCCTCCGGCAGGCAGGCAGCCGCTCGACTGGGCGCTGGAGACCGGCGCCACCTACATCATGGGCGTGCCGACCCATGCCATCGATCTCCTTGCCGAGGCCAAGCGCCGCGGCGTTGACCGGCTCGGCGCCGTGCGGCTTTTCTACATGGCCGGTGCGCCCATCCCGCGCGAGGTGGCGCAGACGTTTCTCGACATGGGCATCACGCCGCAGAACATCTATGGGATGACCGAGAACGGCTCGCACCAGTACACGCTGCCCACCGACGACGCGGCGACGATCGTCGAGACCTGCGGGCGTGCCTGCCGCGGCTACGAGACCCGCATCTTCGACCAGGAGAATCCCGACATCGAAGTGCCGCCGGGCACTGTGGGCGAGATCGGAACGCGCGGTGCGCTCCTCACGCTCGGCTATTTCGACAATCAGAGCACGACCGAAGACTCGTTCAATCGCGACGGGTGGCTCATGTCGGGTGATCTCGGCACACTCGACGAACGCGGCTGCCTGCGCATCGCGGGGCGCAAGAAGGACCTGATCATCCGCGGCGGCCACAACATCCATCCCGCTCGGATCGAGGACCTCGCGCATCGGCACGCCGCAATCCAGAAAGCCGCCGCGTTCGGCGTGCCGGATGGACGGCTCGGAGAGAAAGCCTGCCTGGCGGTCATCTGTCGCGATGGCGAGCGCGTTCACGCTGAGGGAATGCTCGATCACCTGCACGCCGCCGGCCTGTCGAAGTACGACATGCCCGAGTTCTTCATCACCCTGGATGCTTTTCCCCTGACCGCCAGCGGCAAGATCCTCAAGCGCGAACTGGCCGAGTGGGTGAAGAGCGGACGCATCGCGCCCGAGCCCGCCCGCTGGATGGACCCAAAGCGAAACGAACCATCTGAATGATTGACTGCGCCGGCCAAGGAGGGGATATACAAGGGGCTTGCCCCTTGTTCATTCGGGGATATACAAGGGACATTCGTCCCTTGTTCGTAAAACCTCCAATGAATGGCAGGGAATTCGGACGTCAAATATCGCGAGGAGCTCTGACGTGGCCATCGAACTTTCACGCATCGAGGAATTCGCGCTCATCCGGCTGAACCGTCCGGACGCGCACAACGCGCTTTCCTTCAAGCTGGTGGGCGATCTGGCGGCGGCGATCGACGCAGTGGCGGCAAGCGATGCACGCACGCTGCTCATCACCGGCGCGGGCGAGAAAGCGTTCTGCGCGGGCGCCGACATCGGCGAGCTCGCCGGCCGCACGCTGATGGAGACCAAGCGCGGCGCCGAGCGCGGCCAGGCCATGCTGGAAAGACTCGCGCACCTGCCCATGCCGTCGGTGGCGATCATCAACGGGTATGCGTTCGGCGGCGGGCTCGAACTCGCGCTGGCGTGCACCTTCCGGCTGGTCACGCCGAACGCGAAAGTCGCGCTTCCCGAGATCAAGCTCGGCCTGATTCCCGGCTACGGGGGCACGCAGCGCCTGCCACGCGCGATCGGCGAATCCCGCGCGCTCGAGATGATCCTCACGGGCAAGGCCATCGATGCCCGGACCGCGGTGGACTGGGGTCTTGCCAGCCGCCTCGTCGATGGCGATCCGGTCGCCCAGGGCATCGCATTCGCGCGCGAGTTTTCCGGGTACAGCCTGCCCGTGCTTGCGCTCGCCCGCGAGGCCGTCATGCGCGCGCTCGACACGCCCATTCACGAGGGCCTGAAGATCGAAGCCGATCTCTCCACGCTCGCATTCGAGACCGAGGACGCCACCGAAGGGACGGCGGCGTTCATGGCCAAGCGCAAGCCGGCATTCAAGGATCGCTGAGGTGGCGGACGCGCGAGGAGTGATCGCCGTCACCGGCGCGAGCCGCGGCATCGGCGCTGCGATCGCGCTGGAGCTGGCGCGCCGCGGATACATCGTCGGCTGCCTGACCCGCAAAGGCGCGGGAATCGAGAGCGTCCCGGTCGACGATGCGCTCGCCGGGCACATCCTGAAGGTCAAGTGCGACGTGACCGATGAGGCGTCGGTACGGGGCGCGTTTACCGCCCTGACCGAACGTGCGGGCAGCATCGACGGGCTGGTCAACAATGCCGGCATCTTTCTCGAAGCCAAGTCGGCGGATCTCGCGACCGGGGTTTTCGACCAGGTGATGGACACGAACGCGCGCGCGGTGTTCGTCGCCTGCCGGGAGATCTATCCGCACCTCGCGAAGCGCGGCGGCACCATCGTCAATATCGGCTCGTTCTTCGACAAGCTGGGCGTCAAGCGCAGCCTCGCCTACTGCGCCTCCAAAGCCGCCGTCGGCGCCATCACCCGCTGCCTCGCAGTCGAGTGGGCGCCCAGGAAGATCCGGGTCCTCGACGTGGCGCCCGGCTACATCACCACCGAGTTGAATGCGGCAGCCATGCAGGGGAAGCTGAAGCCCTTCCTCGAGGCGCGCGTGCCGACCGGAGGTCCGGGGAACGCACAGGACGTGGCGCGCATCGTCGCCGCGCTCTTTGGCGAGGACATCCCGTTCCTCACCGGCGCGACGATCTATCTCGACGGCGGCCAGGGGATGGCGCACTGATGGACATCTTTGAGCGGCTCGATGCAACGCTTGCGCTCGCCGAGGAGGAGCGCCTCCTCGTCGACAGCGTGCGCGCGCTCGCCCGCGACGAGATCGCGCCGCGCGCCGCGCGCTACGACCGCGAGGCCGAATTCCCCTGGGAAAACATCAAGGCCATCAACCGGCTCGGCCTGAACGCGATGTTCATTCCGGAAGCCTACGGCGGCGCGCAGCTTTCCTACACGGCCTACCTCGCCTGCGTGCGCGAGATCAGCGGTGCCTGCGCGTCGACCGGTGTCATCTGGGCGACCAATTTCCACGGCATCAAGCCGCTGGTGGATTTCGGTACCGAGGAACAGAAGGAGCGGCTCCTTCCCCGCGTTGCCCGGGGCGGGCTCGTGTCGCTTGCGATCACCGAACCCTCGGCCGGCTCGGACGCCACCGGAATGAAGACGCGCTTCACACCGGACGGCGACCACGTCGTCGTCGACGGCGGCAAGACCTTCATCACCAGCGGCGACGTCGCCGACCTCTACCTGCTGTTCGGCAAGTGGAGCGGAATCACCGATGATCGGAAGGCGATCTCCGCGCTCATCTTCGAGAAGGGCACGCCGGGCTTCTCCGTGCTGCGTACCGAGGACAAGATGGGCGTTCGCGCCTCGAGCACGGCCGCCCTCGCCTTCGAGGGCTGTCGCGTGCCGCGCGCGAATCTGCTGGGGAACCCCGGTGACGGGCTTGCATTGCTGCTCGCCTCGCTCAACAAGTCGCGTCCGAGCGTTGCGGCGCACGCGCTCGGCATCGCCCGCGCGGCGTTCGGCGACGCAGTCGCCTACATCAATGAACGGCGCCAGTCGGGGCGGCGGATCGCCGAATTCCAGGGGATCCAGTTCCTGCTCGCCGATCTTGCCGCCGAGCTCGCGCAATGCGAAGCCTGGCTGTGGCACGTCGCGCGGCTGGTCGACGGCGGCACGCACGATATCGGCATCGAGGCCTCGATGCTCAAGCTGCGCGCCTCCGACCTCGCCATGCGCATCGCCACCGAAGCGGTGCAGCTGCACGGCGGCTATGGCTACTGCAAGGACTATCGCGTCGAGCGCCTGATGCGCGACGCCAAGATCACGCAGATCTGGGAAGGCACCAACCAGATCCATCGACAACTCATCGGCCGAAGCTTTCTCGCCAAACCATGAACCAACCGCTCTCAGGCATCAAAGTCCTCGACTTCAGCACGCTGCTCCCGGGCCCGCTGTGCACGCTGCTTCTCGCGGAAGCAGGCGCAGAAGTGATCAAGATCGAGCGCCCCGGCGTGGGTGACGAACTGCGGATCTACGCCCCCCGCGTCGGCCCGGACAGCGTGAACTTCGCGCTCCTCAACCGCGGGAAGCGCTCGATTGCCATCGACCTGAAGGACAAGGGCGCGGTCGACCGGCTCACGCCGCTCATCCGCGCGACCGACGTCGTGGTCGAGCAGTTCCGCCCCGGCGTCATGGAGAGGCTGGGTCTGGGCTATGACGCGCTGAAGGCACTCAACCCGCGCATCATCTACTGCACGATCACCGGCTACGGCCAGGACGGGCCGCTCGCCCAGGTCGCCGCGCACGATCTCAACTATCTCGCCGAGTCAGGAATGCTGTCGCTCGCGGCCGGCACCGATGGTGCACCGGTGGTGCCCCCCGCGCTCATCGCCGACATCGGGGGCGGCGCCTACCCCGCGGTCATGAACATCCTGCTCGCGCTGCGGCAGCGCGACCGCAACGGTGTGGGCTGCCGGCTCGACATCTCGATGAGCGACAACCTCTTCACGTTCATCTACTGGGCGCTCGGCGAAGGCGAGGTCACGGGGAAATGGCCCGGCCCGGCGACGGGCCTCGTGGCCGGCGGCAGCCCGCGCTACCAGATCTATCGCACCGCAGACGGGCGGTTCGTCGCCGCGGCGCCGCTCGAGCAGCGTTTCTGGGAGAACTTCTGCGCGGCGATCGCGCTGCCCGCCGAGTACGCCGACGACACGCGCGATCCGCAAGGCACCAGGCATGCCATTGCCGAGCGCATCGCCGCGAAGTCCTCCGATGAATGGCGGAAGGCATTCGAAGGCAAGGATCTCTGCTGCGTCATCATGAGCAGCGTGGAAGAGGCGGCGCGGAATCCGCACTTTCTTGCGCACGGCCTCTTCACCCGGAAGGTCGAGACCGACGCCGGCGCGGTCACCGCGGTGCCGGTGCCGATCGCCGCGCACTTTCGTGATCCGCGGCCGGCGGGCTATCCGCGGCTCGGCGCCGACAACGCGCTCCTCGACAGGAAAGACTGAAGCGCGATGCGTGCGGTGATCGTACACGAGCACGGCCCGGTCCGCGATCACCGCGTCGAGTCGGTGCCCGATCCGACGCCGGGCCCGGGCGAGGTGGTGATCGACGCGCGCGCCATCGGTGTCAATTACCCCGACATGCTCGTGGTCGAGGGCAAGTACCAGTTCCTGCCGCCGCGCCCGTTCAGCCCGGGGAAGGAAGTCGCGGGCATCGTGAGCGCGGTGGGCGACGGCGTCGCGCACATCAAGGTCGGCGACCGTGTCATGGCGCAACGCGAGTACGGCGCGTACCGCGAAAAAGTCGTTTCGCCGGAGGCCACCTGCTACGTCATGCCGGCATCGCTGTCCTTCGAACAAGGCGCGGCGCTCGGTCTCGCATACCAGACATCGCACTTTGCGCTCGTCGACCGCGCCGCCTACCGGAAAGGCGAGACGGTGCTCGTCACCGGCGCTTCAGGCGGGGTCGGCCTCGCGGGCATCGAGATCGCGAAAGCGCTCGGCGCCACGGTGATCGCCGGCGTGACGAGCGCCGCGAAAGGCGAGCTCTGCAAGCGCCACGGCGCCGATCACGTGATCGATCTCAACGCACGTAATCCACGCGACAGCGTGCGCGAACAGGTGTACGCCGCGGTGGGCCGACGTGGCGTCGACATCGTGCTCGACAATGTGGGCGGCGACGCCTTCGACGGAGCGCTGCGCGCCCTCGCCTGGTGTGGTCGCCTGGTCGTCGTGGGCTTTGCCGGGGGACGCATTCCCGAGGTCAAGGCGAACTACATCCTGGTGAAGAACATCTCGGTCGTCGGCCTGCACTGGTCCGACTACCGCGAGCGTGACCCGGAGTGGGTGCGGCGCGTGCAGATGGCGCTCTACGCCCTCTACGAAGAAGGCAGGCTCCGGCCGCACGTCAGCGAGCGCTATCCCCTGGAGCGGTTCGCGGATGCCCTCGCCCGCTTCGCCGCGCGCGGCGTGCGCGGAAAGATGATCCTCACCTGCGATTGACAGGCGGCCGGGCCGTGCGTACCGTTGCGTCGCGGTAAACCCCTCTACCCTTCTGGTGCAACCCATGCCGCCCGCGCCGACTGCCCCGCTCCCGGACGACCTTCCCTTCGTCCAGGCACCGCTGACCTATCTCGCACCCGGCGACGGTTCGGTCGAGGTCCGCGTCTATCCGCCGAACAGCGGACTCGCCACCGTGCGCCCGGCGTCGGCGCAGTATCCGATGTCCATTCGCGATTCCCGCCCGATCGCGCGCCAGCTCAGCCTCGACGAGCACGGGTTCGAGCTCCACGCGCGTCGCTCGCCGTTCACCGATTTCTATGACGAAGCCGCGGTGCGGGAACGCTATTACCCCGAAGTGGAAAGTGTAATGAAGGCGCTCACCGGAGCGCTCGCCGTGCTCGTCTTCGACCACAACGTGAGGAGCGCGGTGCGTGCCGCGCGCGGCGAGCCCGGTGTGCGGGTGCCGGTCGATTCGGCGCACAACGACTATACCGAGCAGTCCGGACCGAAGCGCAAGCGCGAGATCCTGGAAGCGGCCGGCCGCACCGAGCTTGCGGACCGGCACTTCGCCTTCGTCAATCTGTGGCGGCCCATCGTCGGCCCGGTGCTGGATAACCCGCTCGCGGTGTGCGACGCGCGCAGCGTCTCGCCCGGGGACCTGGTTGCGACCGACATTCACCACTTCGGCGAGGGCAACCTGGAAACACCGCGTCACAGCGGCCAGATCTATTCGTTGCGCCACAATCCCGCGCACCGGTGGTTCTATGCGTCCGCGATGCAGACCGACGAGCTGCTGCTGCTCAAGAACTTCGACTCGCGTGCCGGCGCGCACGCACGTTTCATGCCGCACACCGGGTTCAACAATCCCGCCTGCCCGAAAGATTTCATTCCGCGCGAGAGCATCGAGGCGCGAACGCTGGTGGTCTTCGACGCATCGCCCTGAACCGACTCCGGCCTGGCTCTTTCCCCGCCTCTCCGAGGAGGGGGTGACTAAAGCATTTTCCCCGCCTCTCCGAGGAGGGGTGGCGCCGGAGGCGACGGGGTGGTGGGCAGCGCGGATCGAAATCTCAACCACCCCGGCTGCTTCGCAGCCACCCCTCCTTGAAAAGGAGGGGATGACTAAAGCATTTTCCCCGCCTCTCCGAGGAGGGGATGACTAAAGCATTTTCCCCTCCTCTCCGAGGAGGGGTGGCGCCGGAGGCGACGGGGTGGTGGGCAGCGCGGACCGAAATCTCAACCACCCCGGCTGCTTCGCAGCCACCCCTCCTTGAAAAGAAAAGGAAAAAATGGAAGAGTGCTCGCGGGCATCGCTTGGAATGAAAGTGCTCCGCGGCGTGTTTGCACTCCGTGCCGAAGGCGTAGTGCTACCCTGTGCGCGCCGTCCACCCACGAAGGAGGAGACCCGTGAATAGAACGCTCGGACTGTGCATCATCCTGGCTGTCGCGCCGGTTTCGCAGGCCGCCGACATCGAGGCCGGCAAAGCCAAGGCCACCACCGTCTGCGCCGCCTGTCACGGCGCGAACGGGGTCAGCGTCGCGGACAACATCCCTCACCTTGCCGCGCAGCGGGCAGGCTATCTCCAGGCGCAGCTCGGTGCGCTCAAGGCCGGCACCCGCAAGAACCCCGTCATGAACGCGATCGCGGCCCAGCTGAACGCCGACGACATCGCCAACGTCGCGGCGTACTTCGCCGCGCAGCCCGGCCCCGCGCCGGGCGCCAAGTCCGATCTCTTGCCGAACATCGCCAAGACCAACATGCCCTTCCCGGAAGGCTACAAGGACACGTTCACGAAGTACCATACGATCAATTTTCCCGCCACCGGGCAGGTCCGCTACTACTACGCCAACAAGGCGGCCGTTCAGGCGGCAAAGGCCGGCAAGCCGCTCCCCGACGGCTCGGTGCTGTTCGCCGAGGTGTACGCCGCGAAGACCGGCGCCGACAAAAAGCCGGTCACGGGCGCCGACGGATTCTACGAGCCGGCCAAGCTGCTCTTCTTCACGGCGATGGCCCGCGAAGCGGGCTGGGGCAGGGACATCCCCGACATGCTACGCAACGAGAACTGGAACTACGCGATTTTCTCGACCGAAAAGAAACATCGGCCCGGGACGAACCAGGCCGTGTGCCTCGCCTGCCACAAGCCGCTCGACACCGTGAGCTACACGTTTACGCTCAAGGAGCTCGCGGCGGCGAAATAACTCCCCCTCCTTTTCAAGGAGGGGTGCCCACAAAGTGGGCGGGGTGGTTCAATGAACGCTGCACACCACCCCGTCGCCTTCGGCGCCACCCCTCCTCGTGGAGGAGGGGAAAATCGCGGCTAATACGTGCCCGCGTAGCGGTCGCCGTTGCGGACGTACGCGAGATTGGTCTGGTCCGGATTGCGATTGACGAGGTCGCGGCCATACAGCGGGTGCGTCACGCTGCGCACCTCGTGCTCGATCGTGAAAAGCACCTTGCCGCTGTCCGGATCGACCAGGTCCTTGAAGCGGTACTGGTACTGATCGCTCTCTTCGAACACCAGCCCGCGCTCGCTCAGTCTTGCGTGCGGCCCCGAGAAATCCGCGAAATAGACCTGGATGTGATGCCCGTCGTAGGGTGGCACCTCGGCGTCGGTCTCGCGATAGATCAGGCGCTGCGACTTTCCGGCGACAACGACTGCGGCGGGCGTGCCCTCGCGCGTCACGACTTTCCCCGGCACGCCGAGGATTTCCCCGTAGAAGCGGACGATGCCGGCGGCCGTGCCGCGCGGCACGTCGAACTGGACGTACGGAATTCCGAGCGTCCGGTCACCGAATTCCGGCGCCGGCGCATGCAGCCGCGCGCGATTTCCCCACGGGCACGTCGCGTCGATGTAGCCGTCGCCCCGCCTGAAGGAGAACGCGGTGCCGGCGAGCGGTTTCGCGACCCGCTCCAGGCGCTTCACCGCGGCGTCGAGGTCCGGCACCACGACGCCGACCCGCCCGCGCAGCACCTGCCTTCCGCGCGTCGGAAGATGGAACTGGTTGCGCCCGACGTTCACCCACATGTTTTCCAGGCCCACCACCACATACGGATCGCGGGTCAGGCCCAGACCCACCACGTAGTAGAGAATCGCGTGCTGCTGGTTGTCGTGCGACAGGTTGACATGCTCGAGGGCCACGATGTTTCCAAGGTCCTCGTGCGTGCGGTCGTAGGTCCGGTCGTTCATGGTCGTTGCTCCGCGTGATCGGGGTCGGCGGCAATGCCCGCATTTGGGCCAGGTCGGGCGCGCGGGCCGGTCCGCCGCCATCGGATCCGCAATGTTATGGGGAATCGGTCCGGGCAGCCAGCCGGCCAGGGCCGGCTGCGCGGATGCGCATTATTCTGCGCAGGCGTAGTCAGACGGTTGGACATCGCCGCCACGGGATCGCTACACTGCGCGAGTTACCCGTCATCCGCCGCGCACGCCGTTCGCAGTCGCCGGTCGCGCGGTCCCGGGGAAAATGCGGAGCAGCAGTCTGGACATTTCCGAGTACGAAAAACTGGATCCGCATCGCGTGGTGGAGCACGGCGGGCATCGTGTCGTCTACCTGACCCCCAACGCGCGGGCGCTGTGGCGGGTCGAGACGCTCTTCTCGAAGGAACCGGACACCATCGACTGGATCGCGTCGTTTGCGCCGGACGAAGTGCTCGTCGACATCGGGGCGAATGTCGGCATGTACACGGTCTGGGCGGCGAAGACGCGCGGCGTCCGGGTATTTTCCTTCGAGCCCGAGGCGCAGAACTACGCGCTGCTCAACCGGAACATCCACGCAAACGGTCTGGGCCAGCTGGTGCGCGCGTACTGCATCGCGCTCTCGGATGTTGGCGGCTTCGATTCGCTTTACCTCAGCGAGGTCGGCGCCGGGGGTTCATGCCACAGCTATGGTGCCGCGCTGGATTTCAACAACCAGCCGCGCACCGCCCCTTTTGCGCAGGGGTCCGTGGGCGTCACCCTCGACGACATGGTGGCGCGGGGCGCGGTACCGGTTCCGCAACACATCAAGATCGACGTGGACGGTCTGGAGCACAAGGTCATGTCCGGCGCCCGCCAGACCCTCGGGAATCAGGCCGTCCGCTCGGTGCTCGTGGAGATCAACACCAATCTCGACGAGCACTGGCAGCTTGTCGATCTCATGCTCGAACTGGGATTCGATTATTCCCAGGAACAGGTTACGCAGGCCCAGCGCAGCGAGGGCGTATTCAAGGGGGTCGGGAACTATGTCTTTAGACGCTGAACAGTTTGCGTTCTACCAGGTGGCCAACGCACAGATCCGGGAGTTTCCGTTCCCGCATTTCTATATCAGTCCCATTTTCCCCGATTCGTTTTACCGGACCCTGCGCGAGCGCCTGCCTGCCAGCTCCGTCTACCGCAGGCTCGACGAGGCTGGAACGGTGCCGAAGGGTGCGTTTCCCGAGCGCTTCTACTGCGACCTCGAGGATCTCGAGGAACGGGAATCGGTCGAATCGGACGAAAGCTTCTGGGTCGATCTGAACATCTGGTTGACGGGTACGGCATTCGCCCGATTGATCATGCATAAATTCCGCGACGCGATCACGGATCGTTTTGGGCCGGGCGCACAGATCCAAACGAGCACCGATGCGCGCCTGGTGCGCGACGTGAGCAATTACGCAATCTCCCCGCACACCGATACCCCGCTAAAGCTCGTCTCGCTGCTGTTCTATCTGCCGCCCGACGCAAGCATGCTCGATCTCGGCACGTCGATCTACGCGCCCAAAGACCCGTCTTTTCGCTGCGACGGGAAGCGCCCCCATCCGTTCGAGCGCTTCAACAAGGTCGCCACC
>JAABRB010000398.1 GCA_011391185.1 Betaproteobacteria bacterium | reverse complement strand
CAGCCATTCGACATGGCGGCGGATGACATGGGCTTCGTGTTTGGAAGGCTTGCCATAGGCGCGGACCGCAACGCCGTCGCCGAAAGCGCGCGACCATTCCGGAATGTTCGGCGGCAGGTTTTTGGGATTGCCGGCGAGCGCCGGTCCGGCTGTGCCTGCGAACGTAGCCCCGCCAAGGCTCACCGCACCTGCGAGGAACCGGCGGCGCGAGGGGACCGTGCGGACACGGTGGCTGTTCGGATCGGGCTGTTCGCTCATGCCAGCGCCCTCCGTGCGCCGGTCTCCGGCTAGCAAATCAGCACAAGTCTCAAGTCAAAGATATCGGCAAGAGAGATCAGGTGCCCACGACTTTCACGCTGGTGTTGGGTGCGACCCGCACGATTTTCTTGCGGGCGATGTATTTTTCGACCAGTTCCCACACAGGCGGGCCCTCGGTACCCTCGTTAACGCTAGCCCAACCGGTGACAACGTATTCCTTCTTGGCCTCGATCGGCTTTCCGCTCTTGATATGTGTCAGCGCGGAAATTCGGCTGCCGATCGGCTTACCGATTTCGATCGTATAGCCGAGGCCTCCGCAACGCACCATGTCGCCGCCCCCCTGGTAGTAGGGATCGGGGTTGTAGATGTTGTCGGCGACGTCTTCGAGAATTTCCTTGAGCCGCTCTCCGGTCATGGCGGTGCGATAGACCTGCGGGTAGGTGATCGCGGTCATGTTGTGGATGTCCTCGACCGTGATGGGCGACCCGGGCAGCACGGTCGCGCCCCAACGCGTTCCCGGCGACAGCGCGATCTCGGCGTCGCGCTCCTCGAGGATCGCGGCGCAGATGACATCGTCGAAGGTACCGTTGAAGTTGCCGCGCCGGTAGAGGAGCGACTCCGTCCGGCCGACCTCGCGCGCGAGCTCCGCCGCAAACGGCGCACGCACCCCCTCGACCGCGGCGCGCATTTCCGGATCGGGACGAATGGCATCGGAAAACAGCGGGATCAGCTTGTAGCGAAATCCCTTCACTTCTCCGCCCTTCACTTCGAGGTCGAGGCGGGAAATGAACTTCCCGTGGCTACCGGACGCGACCAGCAAACTCTTGCCGACCTTGACGACCTCGGGCAGCGCGTCATGCGTGTGGCTGGTGAGAATGACGTCGATTCCGGGTACGCGCGCGGCAAGCTTGCGGTCGACATCGAAGCCATTGTGGGACAAGAGCACGACAAGTTGAGCACCCTCGCGACGCGCCTTGGCGACGTTCGTGCGCACGTCCTCCTCGCGGATGCCGAACGACCATTTCGGGATCATCCAGCTCGGATTGGAGATTGGCGTGTAGGGAAAGGCCTGGCCGAGCACGGCGACCTTCACGCCGCCTTTCTCGAACATCTTGTAGGCGTCGAACACCGGTTCCTGCCACTCCGTGTCGCGCACATTGAGGGCGAGAAACGGAGTGCCGAGCGCCTTGATGAGTTCCAACACCCGCGCCTCGCCGTAGGTGAACTCCCAGTGGCCGGTCATCGCGTCGGGCTTCAGCAGCTTGAAGCAATCGACCACGTCCTGGCCCTTGGTGCGGTTCGCCGTCAGCGAGCCCTGCCAGGTGTCGCCGCCATCGAGAAAGAGCACCTTGTCCGCGCCGCGCTCGGCGCGCACCGCCTTGACGACGGTGGCAAGCCGATCGAGCCCGCCGAGGCGCCCATAGACCTTCGCGAGCGACTCGAAATCCTCCGACGTCAACGCATAGGCTGCCGCGCTGCCCGGCGCGATGCCGAACCGCGTCAGGAATTCCTTGCCGCTGATGTGGGGCGGCAAACCCCTGAACTCGCCGACCCCGAGATTGATTGACGGCTCGCGGAAATACACCGGAACAAGCTGAGCGTGAACGTCAGCGACATGGAGGAGCGTCACGTTGCCGAGCGGCTCGAACTTCAACAATTCGGCTTCATTGATCCGCTGCTGCGCGGCCGCACGACCGAGCGGCCCCAGACCGTTCCCGGCTGCGATTGCGGCAGCGGCGGCGCCGATCTGGATGAGCTCACGGCGCGTTATCATCCACGTCTCCCGCGCATTTTCCTATCAAGCAGCGCGGGACGGCCGTTGCCGCCCCGTTGTCCAGGACCGCGACGATTCAGGGGTGCCGACGCGTCAACTCACCTTGATTGTTTCTTCACCGACGATCTTGCTGCCGTCGTCGTCAACCCAGGTGAGGACAACCGGTCCGGATTCCTGAGCTCTAAATTTGAACTGGATGTACGGATTCGCGGCGATTGCCGGCTCGAAATCCGCCGAGAACACTTCCTTACCGTTCACCGTGCAGGTGAACTTGTTCAGGATCTTGCGCGGGATCACCTGACCCTGACTGTCCTTGCGCTGACCGGTTTCCATGATGTGCGCGACGAGCGCTTTCACTTCGACAAGCTCGCCCTTCTTGGCTTCTTTCTTGTCCAGCTTGATGCGCGGTTTGACCGACATGATTATCTCCTTGCACAGGTCTACGTAGAACCGGCAGCCCGATCAGCCGCCGCAACCGCCAATCGTGACCTTGACCTGTTTTGAATCCATGTAAAACGTGCCGTCGCTCATTTTCGCGATGGCAATAATGTTCTGGGTGCCGCCCAGCCGAATACGCGTACTGACGTCGGCAACACCGCTGGCGGGCGAGAAGTGGAACGTAACTAAGCCGGCACGCGGATTACCGTCGGCCAAGACGAGAACGTCGGTCACGTACGATTGCGCGGTCATCGGGCTCTCGACCGAGACGGTCAAGGGAACGGTGTTGCCATTCTCGGCGATCTCGGGAAGGTCGAGTTTGACCTTGCCCACCGCGGCCGGTTTGCCGCCGGTGAATTTCTTGATCAGCTCTTCGGAATCGTTCTTGGCATACGCCGGTACGATTGACGCCCCCAAGACCATTGCGCCAATGGCGCCTACGCCAAGCGACAAGGCTTGGCGCCGGTTGAGCCTCAACATCGAGTCGAGATGCATGATGACTAACTCCCCCGTATCCTTAGCGTGCCGATCCCGCGTCCCAGGACTGAGATTTCAACTTCACCGGCCTGCCCGCCCGCTCGCGCGACCAACCCAATCGCTTCACCATCCATCAGGCTCCCACTGCGACAGAAAACGCAGTTCAAAACCATAAACCTACGATATACGATTCGTATCGTCGGCAACCGGATGGCGCGATCGCGACCGCACGTTTCCTGCGAAAAACCACGCCGTCTGGAACACAGGACATATTCAGAAATAACAAAATATTGAGTTTGCCGAGCCCTGTCCAGACCTTTCTCCTCGTCTCCGGTTTAATCAGTTGTGCCGAATTGAATATGTGCTTGAATAGTGAGCCTAAAGTCTGTGGACCAGACTAAAAAACAGGAATCGAAATTCCAGGTCTTCCAACAGGCTCGAGACGACGGGGAAACGCCATGGGGGTCGTGATGAACTGCTTGATCAGATTTCTTGTGGCCGCGTGTTTGACGCTTGGCATGACCGCAGCAGCAAGTGCGCAATCAGATGAAGAGACGGAAAAGGCGCTGGAGAAATACCGGCAGATGCTCAAGGCAGACCCCTGGACCAATCCGGGGCTGCTGGATGCCGATCGTGGCGAAGACCTCTGGAAGGCGCCGCGGGGACCGAACAGAGTCTCGCTCGAGAAATGCGATCTCGGCAAGGGGCCGGGCATAGTATCGGGCGCCTTCGCCGAGCTGCCGCGCTACTTTGCCGACGCCGGCCGGGT
>JAABRB010000397.1 GCA_011391185.1 Betaproteobacteria bacterium | reverse complement strand
GTCGCGGCGGAAGATCAGCTTGCTGGTGAAGAAGATGGTATTCGGGAACGCTTTCTGCACTTCGTCGGCGAGTCGCAAGAACTCCTCGATTGCATCCGTTCCGAAGCCGACGTAGGCCTTCGCAGCCAGCCCGTAGCTGTTGCAGAAGTTCACGAAGTAGTTGAGGCTCGCGCGCGCTTCGGTTTGCAGGGATTCGACATCCTCGCGGCCTCCGTAGACATGTGCGTCGACGGTACGCACGTTGATGAAAATGAAGTTCCTGAAGTGACCCGGGAAAAGCCGCTGTACCCAGAGCAGCGCGTGCAGGCCGCCTCCGCGGCTCGATCCGACCAGGAATGCGGCGGTGGGTTGCGTCGGGTCGGTCGGTGGCGGACTCGCCTCGCTGCCGAAAGGCTGCTGTGCAAAAATGTCGTCGAGGTGGCGCAGGCGCCGGCGCGTCGCGTCGTAATGGGTCCGGATGAGGGTACACAGTACGGTCATCGCGGCGATGAGCACGATGGCGAGCCAGCTGCCCGCGGACAGCCGGTTGACGATCAGCATCACCAGAATCAGCGCGCAGACCGTGAATCCGATGCCGGACAGCGCGAGCCGCCGCAGCCACTCCCTCGCCGCGTGGCGACTGCGCCACCAGTACACGCACAGCCCGTACAGCGATATCGCGAAGGTGAGAAAGACGCTCACGCTGTAGATCACGACCAGGATCGTCACGTTTCCGCCGGTCCAGAAAAGAATCGCGAGGGCCGCCGCGCCCATGAGCACGATGCCGTTCTCGGTCACGAGCCGGGACGAGAGATAGCGGAACTGGTGCGGAACCCAGGAATCGGCTGCCATGTTGGCCAGCACTGCCGGTCCGCCGAGGAAGCCGGTGTTTGCCGCGACGAACAGCAGGCCTGCCTCCAGGGCGAGCACGACGAAGATGGCCGACTCCGTCGCCCACGCGCTTTGCCAGTTGAAATCCTGGATGATCGAACCGAAGACCACTGCGTTGAGCGTTCGACCCTCGACCGGCGTCGCGTTCCAGAGCAGGTAGAGGACGATGATCCCGCCGGCCGTGAACGCGAGCGATATGGCCATGTAGATCATGGTGAGCTTGCCGGTGCGCACGCGCGGCTCGGCGAGAACATTGACGTTGTTCGAGACTGCCTCGAGGCCGGTGTAGGTTCCGCCGCCTTGCGCGTAGGCGAGGAGCAGCAGCGCGGCGACGCCAGTCCAGCCCACCCCCGTCGCGAGCCGCGTCGTCGCGCCGAGCGTGTCGGGAACGAGTGCCGGCAGTCCGTCGGCGTGCGCCGCAATGCCGTACACGATCAGGAACGCGTGCGTGAGCACGAATCCGATGAAAATGGGCATCAGAACCCGCACCGCCTCCTTCATGCCACGCAGATTGAGCGCGGAGAGCAGAACGATCAGCGCGGCGCCGGCGCCGATCTTGTAGGGCTGAAACACGAGCGGCAACAGGCTGAAGAGCGCGTCGACACCGGCGGCGACCGAGATCGCGATGGTGAGGACGTAGTCGACCACGAGCGCCGCGCCTGCCACCAGTCCGGCATGCGCGCCCAGCAACCGCGTCGACACGCGATAGCCGCCACCGCCGGTCGGGAAGAGTTCGATGACCTGGTTGTAGGCGAGCGCGATGATGAACACCGTCAGCGCGGTGGCGAGCGCAAGATAGAGCCCCAGTTGCGTGTGCTCACCGAGCGCGCGGAACGCCTCCTCCGGTCCATATGCCGAGGAGGAAATGCCGTCCGCACCGAGCCCGACCCAGGCGAAGAACGCCACGAGCGCAATCGAATGGCGGGTCTTTCGTGACAGCGGGTCGAGCGGCTTTCCGAGAACCTTCTCGCGCAGCGCGCGTGCGAAATCAGACATCTCGGCGCTCCGGAAACGCGCCCGGGTCGAGGGACTTTTCGAGCCGGCGCGCGAACACGCCCATCTCCTTCGCGGCCTGCTTGTCGCCGCGACGCTCGGCCACCGAAATGCCGGCGCGAAACGCCTCGAGCGCCTCGCCAGGGCGACCCGCGTCCGCGAGGGCCTTGCCGAGCAGCTTCCAGGCCGCGGAGTACTCCGGGTCCCGCGTGACCGCTTCGCGCAGATGGCCGGCCGCCTTCGCGGCATCGCCGGCCTTCAGATATTCATTGCCGAGCGAAAAGCGCAGGAGCGGCGTGTCCCGCGGTCCGCCGAGCAGGCGCTCGAGATTAACGACGACCGGAGCGGTCATTGTAAGATTCGCCGAGGATGGGTTGTTGATTATAGGTTTCCCACGGCGAGACCCCCTGACCATGGCCAAGAAGATCATCTCGACGCCGAACGCGCCCGCCGCGATCGGCACCTACTCCCAGGCAGTGCGCTGCGGCGACACCGTCTATCTTTCCGGCCAGATCGGGCTCGATCCGGCGTCGACGCAGCTCGTGGAGGGCATTGACGCGCAGATCGATCGCGTGTTCGCGAACCTCAAGGCGGTCGCCGAGGCGGCCGGTGCATCGCTCGCCGACGCCGTGCGCGTGACGATCTACCTCACCGATCTCGCGCACTTCGCCAAGGTGAACGGGGCCATGGCGAAGTACTTCCCGCAGCCCTATCCGGCGCGCGCTGCAATCGGCGTGGCGTCATTGCCGCGCGGCGCGTTGGTCGAGGCGGATGCGGTCATCTGGGTGGGGTGAGGGGCGCATGAAGAATGGGAAATGCTGAATTGGAACCACCCCGCCTCCTTCGGCGGCACCCCTCCTTGAAAAGGGGGGGAAAAGGTTCTCTCCCCTCCTCTCCGAGGAGGGGTGGCCGCGCAGCGGCCGGGGTGGTGTCTCCCACCGACTCGCTCAAAGCGAAACTCGCCAAGCTCGAGATCCACTCGCAGCGCGACCTGGTCCTCCACCTTCCGCTGCGCTACGAAGACGAGACGACGCTCACGCCGATCGGCGACGCGGGCGAAGGCAAGCCGGTGCAGGTCGAGGGCGAGGTGCTCTCCTGCGAAGTTGCGTATCGCCCGCGGCGCCAGCTGGTGTTGAAGCTGCGCGATCCGACGGGCGTCCTCTTCATCCGATTCCTGAATTTCTACCCGAGCCAGCAGAAGGCGCTCGTGCAGGGGGCGCTTGTGCGCGCGTTCGGCGAGGTGCGGCCGGGCTTCTTCGGCGGGGAGATGGTGCATCCGCGCTACCGGGTGCTGCGCGGACCGGAGCCGCTGCCCGAGGCGCTGACGCCCGTTTACCCCACCACGGCGGGTCTTCCGCAGCAGGCGCTGCGCAAGATGATCGACCAGGCGCTCGCGACGGCGGATCTTTCCGACACGCTGCCGGAGGACGTGCGCAAGCGTCTCGGTCTCGTCGACTACGCCGCTGCCGTGCGCGTGCTGCACCATCCGCAGCCCGACGCCGACCCGCAAGCCCTCGACGAGCGCACCCATCCTGCCTGGCAGCGCGTGAAATTCGACGAGCTCCTCGGCCAGCAGCTTTCGATGCGCGCCCACTATCGCGCGCGCAGCCGCGAGGCCGCCGCGCCGCTCGCCGCCGGGGCGCTGACCAGGCAGTTTCTGCAGCGCCTGCCGTTCAAGCTGACGGGTGCGCAGCGTCGCGTGTGGGGGGAGATCGAGCGCGATCTTGCGCGCATGCATCCGATGCACCGCCTGCTGCAGGGCGACGTGGGGAGCGGCAAGACGGTCGTCGCGGCACTCGCCGCGCTGCGCGCCGTCGAATCCGGCCGGCAGGCCGCGGTGATGGCGCCCACCGAAATCCTCGCCGAGCA
>JAABRB010000396.1 GCA_011391185.1 Betaproteobacteria bacterium | reverse complement strand
CTCGATGTTCAGCCGGGGGAACTGCTCGGCATCATCGGTCCCAACGGATCCGGCAAGACGACCCTGTTCAATTGCGTATCCGGCGTTCTTCACAGCGACGGCGGCAAGGTCCGCTTCAAGGGCGAGGACATCACGAACCAGAGCGCGGACAAGGTCTTCAGCCTGGGCATCGCGCGGACCTTCCAGCTCATCCAGGTGTTCCCGGAAATGACGGTTCTCGAGAACATGCTGATGGCCGCGCAGGAACGTGACGGATCGATGTTCAGCCGCCTGTTGCGCCGCGAGCCGGACGAGGTAAAGCTGCGGGCGCGGGAGCTGCTCGAGTACCTGGGTATCGATTTCCTGCGCGGGAACCTGGCGTCCAATCTGTCCTACGGGCAACAGAAGCTGCTCGACTTCGGCATGGTCCTGATGTCGAGGCCCGAGGTCATTCTGCTCGACGAGCCGCTCGCCGGCGTCAATCCGACGATGATCCAGGCGCTGGTCGGCCATATCAAGGACCTCAACGCCAAAGGGAACACGTTCGTCGTCATCGAGCACAACATGGAAGTGGTCATGTCGCTCTGCACGCGAATCGTCGTGCTCAGCCAGGGCCAGCAGATCGCCGCGGGCACGCCCCAGGAAATCGCCGAGAATCCCCTGGTTCTCGATGCGTACTTCGGAAGGTAGCGAAACGTGCTGCTTAGAATGAGCGGCATTCACGCCGGCTACGGAAAACTCCAGATCCTCCGCGGCGTGTCGATCGAGGTCGATACCGGCCAGGTGGTGTCGATCATCGGTCCGAACGGCGCCGGCAAATCCACCCTGTTCAAGGCCCTGTTCGGCCTGCTCCGCGTGACCGAAGGCAGCATCCGCTTCGAGGATCGGGACATCACCAATTTCCCTCCCGGGGAGCTGCTGAAACTGGGCATCGCCTTTGTCCCCCAGGGCCGCAACGTGTTTCCGTTGATGAGCGTCGATCAGAACCTCCGGCTGGGCGCCTATATTCGCAAGCCAAGCCGCGCGCTGGAGGACGACATCGAGCGGGTCTACGAGTCCTTTCCCATGCTGCGCGATGCCAGGTCCAAGCGCGCGGCCGATCTGTCCGGCGGTCAGCAGCAGATGCTGGAGATGGGCCGGGCCATGTTGTTGAAACCGAAACTGCTGCTCCTCGACGAACCGACGCTCGGTCTCGCGCCCATCGTGTTCAAGGAGATATTCCGCATGATCGAGCGTCTCCGTGAGCAGGGTCAGACGATCCTGATGGTGGAGCAGAACGCCGCCCAGGCGCTCGATATCTCGGACTACGCCTACGTGCTCGAGCTCGGGCAGAACAAGTTCGAGGGAACCGGCGAGGCCATTCTCACCGACGAGCGAATCAGACGCCTCTATCTTGGGCGGTGAGTTTTGAGATAGGTCCTAGCAGGAACGCCGCCGCAGATCGAGCGTATAGGGATACTCTGGGTCCGGCGGCTCGGGCCGCCCGGCCATCGTGCCGGGCCGGTTCCCATGAACCGAGAACCGTCCCGCGCGCCGCGCTTCCGCCTCAACCGCAAAGACCGGGCGCCGCTCGTCCGTCGGACCACCGAGCGTCGCGTGACTGCCACCGCCCGTGCCGACCTGGCGGCCGTCGGGCGTGAATTTCGAAGCACGCAATCCGCGGCGCTCCGCCTCCTCGACGGTGCGGGAGGTCCGCGCCGTCGCCGCCGGTCATCCCGTCGAAGCGTTTCGCGGGAGGTGCGGTCATGGAGGTCGGGGCGGGAAGCGGAATCTCGGCCGGGCACAGCGTCCCGAAAGGCACGTCCTATGCAGCGGGCGTGCGAGCGCCGGCGTCCAAAAACGTCCTCCTACATAGCAACTTGCATAATGTACCTTGCGCCGCCGATGCTCCGGATTGAGGCGCGGGCGCCAGCGTGGCGCATTGCAGAGATGCCGGGCGCAACCACGGGTTGGGATATGCTTCGATTCCGCGCCGGGACTCGCGTCCCGCGCCATCATCCTGAGGAGGATACATCATGCGCAGATCCGGATTGGCTGAGCTATTGACCCTGGCCGCAGCCGCCCTGCTTGTCACCGGAGGGGCTCGGGCCGAGACGACGCTCAACTACTCGCTGTGGGTGCCGTGGACCCACCCGGTGGCGGTGTACGTGTACATCCCGTGGATCGAGGCGGTCGAGAAGTCGACCGCGGGGCGGGTCAAGATCAATCGTCTGCCGAAAGCGGTCGCCTCGCCGCCGGCACATTTCGACGCGATCCGGAACGGTCAGGCCGATGTCGGTTTCAGCGTCTACGGCTACTCTCCGAAGCGGTTCGCGGCGTATCTATACGGCGAGCTGCCGCTCATCGGTGATCGCGCCGAGCCGGTGTCGGTCGCGGCATGGCGCACGCACGAGCGCATCGCCAAGGTCAAGGACTTCCATGAGGGCGTCAAGCTGCTCGGCCTGAATAGCCACGGCCCCGGGGTCATGCACCACCGCACCAAGCACATCGACTCGATCGACGACCTGAAGGGCTCGAAGATCCGCGTCGGCGGCCCGATCCCGAAAGCGATTGTCGAGGCATGGGGCGGGGTCTCGATCGCTCAGCCGGCGACCAAGGCCTACGAGCTGCTCTCCACCGGAGTCATCGACGGCGTCACCTTCCCGTACGAATCGCTGCCGAGCTTCAACATCACGAAGCTCGTCACGTATTCGACCTATTTCCCGGGCGGGCTCTACACCTCGACCCACTACCTGATGATGAATCAGGCGAAGTGGGACGCGCTGCCGGCCGAGGACAAGGCGGCGATCGAGCGCGTTTCCTATGAAGTCTTCGCGCGCCAGGCCGGCAAGGGCTGGGACACCATCAACGACATCGGCCTCGCCGCCGCCAAGGCGAATGGCAACAAGATCGCCGTCGCGCCGCCGGCAATGGTCGAGGCGCTGAAAAAGCTGAACACTCAGTTCGAGGCCGAATACGTCAAAGACGCCAATGAGGCCGGCATCGACGGCGCTGCCACCGTGAAGTTCTTCCGCGACGAGATCGCGCGCCAGGCCGGACCAGCAAAGTAGTCGAAATGGCGGACGACCGCGGCCGGCAGGCGGCAGGTGCCGGCGCGCACGCGCGATGGACGGGCAAGGCCCTGTCCGCGCTCAGCGCGTTCGCGTGCCTGGTGCTGTTCGCGATGATGGGGCTCACCTTCGTCGACGTGCTCGGCCGGTATCTCCTCAATCGTCCGCTACCCGGCGCGTACGAGATGATTGCGTTCATGATGCCGCTGATGATCTTCGCCATCCTGCCCCGGGTGTGCTACCGCGAAGACCATGTCACGGTCGACCTGCTGGAGGGCCTCACGCCGTCGCCGTGGCACCGCTGGCAGGGCAGCGCGGTGAACCTGCTCGGGGCGGCCGTGATCGGCGTGCTGGCATGGCGGCTTTTCATTCAGGCCGTCGACAACGGCCGCAATGACGAGGTCAGCACCGAGCATCTGTGGCCGCTGTCGATCTTCGGCTACTTCATGGCGGCAATGAGCGTGCTCGCCTGCGCGAGCCTGCTCGTCGTGGCCACCCAGCACTGGCGCGGGACGCGTCCCGCGGGCGAGCGGAGCGAGGAACCGCACTCGTGACCGCCGGCCTGATCGGCCTCGCCCTGGTGCTGGCGCTCGCGTTCCTGCGCGTGCCGATCGCGTTTGCAATGGGCATCTCCGGCTTCTTCGGGCTGGTGGCCTTCATCGGATGGCAGGGCGCGTTCGCCAGTATCGCGTCGATCGCGTTCGACGCCG
>JAABRB010000395.1 GCA_011391185.1 Betaproteobacteria bacterium | reverse complement strand
TTACCGTGTTCGTCTGGGTGCTGCTGCTGAATTCGATGGACTTTCTGCCGATCGACATCATGGCAACGGCGACCCATGCCTTCGCACCGCACTGGCGCCTGGTGCCGACCGCAGACGTCAATACGACATTCGCGCTGGCGCTTTCGATCTGGGGGCTGATGATCTTCTATAACCTGAAGGTCAAGGGTTTCGGCGGTTGGATGCACGAACTCTTCTGCACGCCGTTCGGATCAAACCCGCTTCTCTGGCTGCCGAACCTGCTGCTGAATATCGTCGAGTACCTTTCCAAGCCTCTGTCCCATTCCCTGCGGCTCTTCGGGAACATGTATGCGGGCGAGATCATCTTCATGTTGCTCGGCCTGTGGGCCGCGACCGGAGTCGTCGGGACCTTTTTCGGCTCGATCCTGCATCTCGGGTGGGCGATCTTTCATATCCTCATCGTGGTGCTGCAGGCGTATATCTTCATGATGCTCACCGTCGTCTACCTGTCGATGGCCCACGAGAGTCATTGACGCAATCTCTCTTCAACCTTCAGTACGCGAACGCGAAAGGAATCCGAAATGGAGAAGCTCCAACTTCTGGCGATGATCCAGGCCTATACCGGGGTCGGAATCGGCCTCATGATCGGCCTCGGCGCGGCCGGTGCCTGTATCGGCATCGGCATCATGGCGAGCCGCTTTCTGGAGGGCGCTGCGCGCCAGCCCGAACTGATGCCGGTCTTGCAAGTGAAGGTCTTCCTGCTGCTCGGCCTGATCGATGCGTCGTTCATCATCGGCGTCGGCCTTGCGATGCTCTTCGCTTTCGGCAATCCGTTGCTCGCGGTCATCCAGCAGGGATAAGTGGTCACCGCCACACGACGCCGTAAGGGGAAGGCATGAACATCAATCTCACATTGCTCATGCAGGCGGTGGCGTTCGGGCTGTTCGTCTGGTTCACGGCCAGGTTCGTCTGGCCGCCTCTGCTACGCGCGATCGAGCGCCGGCAGAAAGAGGTGGCCGAGGGACTGGCCGCCGCCGAGCGGGGCCGCAACGAGCTCGCGGAAGCCGGGAAGCGCTCCGAGGCGGAGCTCGCTGATGCCCGGGACAAGGCACAGGACATCATTGGCCGGGCCGAGAAACGCGCGGCCCAGATCGTCGATGAGGCCAGGCAGGCCGCGCGGGCCGAGGGCGAGCGACTGATCGCCGGCGCGAAGGCCGAAACGGATCAGCAGGCCACGAATGCGAAGGAGTTGCTCCGCGAGCAGGTGGCGGTGCTGGCTGTCGCGGGCGCCGAGAAGATCCTGCGGCGCGAAATCGATGCGAAGGCCCACGCGGAGCTCCTCGCGCAGTTGAAGCGGGAGCTCTGAGCCGCCATGGCCGAAAACGTCACGATCGCGCGACCCTATGCGGAGGCCGTGTTCCAGCTCGGCAAGTCCGGCGGGAGTTTCGACGCCTGGTCCGCGCTGCTCGCACGGTTATACGCGGCAGTCGAGGACCGGGACGTGCGAGCCTGCGCGGGCAACCCCAACGTCCGCGCATCGCAGATCACCGGCCTGCTGGTCTCCGTGATGGGCGACAGCGTGTCGATGGAGGCGAAGAATTTTATTCACCTGATCGTTGCCAATCGGCGCCTCGCGGCCGTGCCCGAGATTCTGGAGCTGTATGAAGCCCTACGACGCGAGCAGGAGGGCGTCGTCGAGGCGGAGATCGCCAGCGCGTTTGCCCTCGAGGACGCGCAGCTCAAGACCCTGGTTTCCGATCTGGAGCGCCGCTTCAAGCGCAAAGTGGAGCCGCGCGTGACCGTGGACAAGGCGCTGATCGGTGGTGTCCGGATCGCGGTCGGCGACGAGGTCATCGACGGCTCGGTGCGCGGCAAGCTCGCAGCGATGTCCACCGCGCTGCTGACGGTTTGAATTCAAGGAGCGACCATGCAACAACTCTCCCCCGCTGAGATCAGTGACCTGATCAAGAGCAAGATCCAGAGCCTCGCGCTATCGGCCGACGTCCGTACCCAAGGGACGGTGGTCTCCGTGACGGACGGTATTTGCCGAGTCCACGGCCTGTCCGATGTCATGCAAGGCGAGATGCTCGAATTCCCGGGTAACACCTTCGGCCTCGCGCTCAATCTTGAGCGCGATTCGGTCGGCGCGGTGATTCTCGGCGAGTACGAGCACCTCACCGAGGGCGACACAGTGAAGTGCACTGGCCGCATTCTCGAGGTGCCGGTCGGCCTCAAGCTGATCGGCCGCGTGGTGAACTCACTCGGCCAGCCGATTGACGGAAAGGGCCCGATCAACGCGAAGGAGACCGACGTCATCGAAAAAGTCGCGCCCGGCGTGATCACGCGCCGTTCGGTGGGCCAGCCGGTGCAGACCGGGTTGAAGTCGATCGACGCGATGGTGCCGATTGGTCGTGGCCAGCGCGAGCTCATTATCGGCGACCGCCAGACCGGCAAGACTGCCGTGGCAGTGGATACCATCATCAATCAGAAGGGCAAGGATCTATTCTGTATTTACGTCGCGATCGGCCAGAAGGCCTCCACCATCGCCAACGTGGTGCGCAAGCTCGAGGAGCATGGCGCGATGGACTTCACGATCGTCGTCGCCGCGACCGCCTCCGAGTCGGCGGCGATGCAGTACATCGCGCCCTACTCCGGCTGCACCATGGGCGAGTACTTCCGCGATCGCGGGCAGGACGCGCTCATCATTTACGATGACCTCACCAAGCAGGCTTGGGCGTACCGGCAGATTTCGCTGCTGCTGCGACGGCCACCAGGCCGCGAGGCGTATCCCGGCGACGTATTCTATCTGCACAGCCGGCTGCTCGAGCGGGCCGCCCGTGTAAACGAGGATTACGTCGAGAAGCTCACTGGCGGCAAAGTCAAGGGCAAGACCGGATCCCTCACCGCCCTGCCCGTGATCGAGACTCAGGCCGGCGACGTGACCGCATTCGTGCCGACAAACGTCATCTCGATCACGGACGGCCAGATATTCCTCGAGACCGACCTCTTCAACGCGGGCATCCGACCGGCAATCAACGCCGGCATTTCGGTTTCGCGAGTCGGCGGCGCGGCGCAGACCAAGGTGATCAAGAAGCTCGGCGGGGGCGTGCGATTGGCGCTTGCCCAGTATCGCGAGCTTGCGGCCTTTGCCCAGTTCGCCTCCGACCTCGACGAGGCCACCCGCAAACAGCTCGAGCGCGGGCGCATGGTGACGGAACTGATGAAGCAGGCGCAATACCAGCCGCAGCAAGTGTGGGAAATGGCCCTGACGCTCTTCGCGGTAAACAATGGCTACCTCGACGACGTCGACGTCAAGAAGGGTCTCGCCGCTGAGCGCTCGATGCGTGACTACATCAAGGACAAGTACGCCGCGGTCTGCGACCGCATCGAGTCGACGAAGGATCTCTCCAAGGAAGACGAAGAGACCCTTCACGAGGCCGTCAAGGACTGGAAGAAGAACGGCACTTATTGATGCACTGATGCAGGTCGTTCGACCGCCGCGTTGATCGAGCGGCGCAGAAGGAATAGAACCTATCTCGAAATTGCGGTCATGCTTCTTCATGCAGGAGCGGGCGTACGAACAAGGAGGAATTCCCCCTTGTATATCCCCATACGAACAAGGGGCGAGCGCGGGGTTTCGTCGAACTCGACTGCTCGAGTTCGATGCCGCACGAGCCGGCTCGCCATGCAGGGCGAGCCGTGGAACGAGCCCCTTGTAAATCCCCTCCCCGGCGAGGGCAACGATTTTTTGAGATGAGTTCTA
>JAABRB010000394.1 GCA_011391185.1 Betaproteobacteria bacterium | reverse complement strand
GTCGCCGGAATCGGCGAATGAAAAGTCGAGCTGACAGGATTCGCAGCGCGGCGCCAGCTCAAGAAATCCGTTGAACAGCCGCCCCTTGCCGCAGCGCGGGCAGCGGCAGCGCAATCCGGCGCTATAGGGCGAAACCGGCGGGAGGCTGTTCATCGCCGCCTCCCGCGCGCTTCAGTGCGCGGCGGCGTAATGCCCCGCGCCCCACACATAGATGAAGGTGAACAGGAAGAGCCACACCACGTCGACGAAATGCCAGTACCAAGCCGCCGCCTCGAAACCGAAATGGTGGTCCGGCGTGAAGTGGCCGGCATAGGAGCGGATCAAGCACACGATCAGGAAAATCGTGCCGATGATCACGTGCGCGCCGTGGAAGCCGGTCGCCATGAAGAAGGTCGAGCCATAGATATGCCCGGCGAAGGTAAAGGTGGCGTGGGTATATTCGTAGGCCTGCACGCAGGTGAAGAGGATGCCGAGAATGACCGTGATCCAAAGCCCCTGGATCAACCCTTTGCGGTCATTCTCCAGCAACGCGTGATGCGCCCAGGTCACCGTGGTGCCCGAGGTGAGCAGGATCAGTGTGTTCAGCAGCGGCAGATGCCAGGGATCGAACGTGCTCTTGAAGCGTGCATCCGCCGTCGGAACCGGCGGCCAGTGCCCGCCCAGCAGCTGGTAGCGCTCGAACTGATCCTTGGCGCCGGCCAGTAGCGCCGCATCGAAATAGGCCCAGAACCAGGCGACGAAGAACATCACCTCCGAGGCGATGAACAGGATCATGCCATAGCGCAGATGCAGCTGCACGACGCGGGTGTGATAACCGGTCTGCGCTTCGATGATGACGTCCCGCCACCAAGCGATCATCACATAGATGAGGCCGATTATGCCGGCGATGGCGATCAGTGAGGTGCCGCCACGCATCCAGTACACGCCGCCCATGGTGATCAGCAACGCCGAGAACGCGCCGATGAACGGCCACGGGCTCGGATTGACGAGATGATAATCGTGCTGCTTGGCGTGTGCTTCGGCCATTCCCGTCCCCATCTCTCCGTCTTCTGCCGGCTTCGTTCAGTCTATCAGCATGGGCTTTGCCGCGCGGCAAGCCCACACTTCAGCGCAGTTGTTGACCAGCGATGTTCGCGATCGGCTCCGACCGCCGCTTGGCCGGAAAGAACGTGTAGGACAGCGTTATTTCGCGAATTCCCGCAAGCTCCCGGTCCTTGTCGATCGCCGGATCGATGAAGAAGGCGACCGGCATCTCGATCCGCTCGCCCGCGGCAAGCCGCTGCTCGGTGAAGCAGAAACACTCGAGCTTGTTGAAATAGGCGGCCGCGACCGGCGGCGAGACATTGTAGGTCGCAGTACCGATGCTCTCCTGCGTGGCGATGTTCTGCGCGAGATAATGCACGAGTACGGTCTCGCCGACCTTGATCTCTACTTCCTGCTGCATGGGCGCGAAGGTCCAGGCCAACCCCGGCGCCACATTCGCGTCGAAGCGGACGATGACCTTGCGCTCAATCGTTTCCCTGGGCGCGGAACGCGCAATCAGCGGCGTACCATCGAAGCCCGTGGTGCGGCAGAACCAATCATAGAGCGGCACCGCCGCGAACGACATCGCCAGCATCACGCCGACGAAAGCGCCGCAGGCGAACGCGACGCGCAAATGCCGCCGCCGCAATAGGGCGAGTTGATGCGCTTGATCGGGCTGTATTGCCATCACAGTGGCCTGTTCATCACCTGCGGCCCGAGCTTCACGATCGTCACCGCGTAGAACAAGATCACGACCACGCCGAGCACAAGCGCCAGCGCCACCGAGCGCCGCCGCCGGGCCCGGCGCTGTTCTTCGGTCAGCACGATTCCGTTTTTGTCGTGCTTCATCGTGCGATCGCCTCCACCAGCAGGGCTGCGAAGAGAAGAAAAAGATAGAGCAGCGAGAAGGCAAACAGCCGCCGCGCCGCCGTCTCGCCGGCAATGCCGCGGCGCCGGAATACTTGCCACGCACACACGAGGAACAGCCCGCCAAGCACCACCGCGACCGCACCATAGGCGATGCCGGCAAAGCCCAGCAGCGCCGGCGATATCCCCAAGGGAGCGAGAATTGCCGCATAGATCAGGATCTGCTTCCGCGTCTCGTCGGCACCGGCCACAACGGGAAGCATCGGTACGCCCGCGCGCGCATATTCGGACGCTCGTAGAAGCGCTAGCGCCCAGAAATGCGGCGGCGTCCAAAAGAAGATGATAAGGAACAGGAGAACGCTCTCAAGCCCGATCGTGCCCGTCGCCGCCGCCCAGCCGATCATCGGCGGCAAGGCCCCGGCCGCGCCACCGATCACGATGTTCTGCGCGGTCCGGCGCTTCAGCCACATCGTGTAGATCACGGCATAGAAGAATATCGTGAAGGCAAGAAGCCCGGCCGCCACCAGCCCGACCGCGATCCCGAGCATCAGGACCGAGCCCGACGCCAGCACCAGCCCGAAGGCGAGCGCTTCTCCCGGTTCGACCCGCCTCGCGGGGATCGGCCGGCCGCGCGTGCGCGTCATCTTGGCGTCGATATCGGCGTCCCACCACATATTGAGCGCACCGGCGGCGCCAGCGCCGATCGCGATGCACAGCAGCGCTGTGAAGGCGAGCACCGGATGCAGCGCCGACGGGGCGCGCACGAGGCCCACGAGTGCCGTGAACACCACGAGCGACATTACCCGCGGCTTCAACAGCGCGAAATAATCGGCGACGTCGGCCTGGCCCGAGAACGCTTCGGCGCGGCCGAGCGTATCGGTGCGGTCGGAAGGGATCGAATTGGTGACCAGCGACATGGCTATGCCCGGCTCAAGCTCGCGCAGCGTTACCGCGAGCGCTCAACGAATCCGCGGCAACACCTCGAAGGTGTGGAACGGCGGCGGCGACGGCAGCGTCCATTCGAGCGTCGTCGCGCCCGCGCCCCACGGATTATCGGCCGCCCTCCGCTTCTGCGCGAAGGCATGGAAGATGCAGACGAAGAACACGACCAGCCCGGCGGTCGAGATATAGGCCCCGATCGAGGAGACGTAGTTCCAGCCTGCATAGGCGTCCGGATAGTCGGCTATGCGCCGCGGCATGCCGGCGAGTCCGAGGAAGTGCTGCGGGAAGAACACCACGTTGACGCCGATGAAGGTCAGCCAGAAGTGCAGCTTGCCGAGAAATTCCGAGTAGGTGTAGCCGGTCATCTTCGGGAACCAGTAGTACCAACCGCAGAAAATGCCGAAGGTGGCGCCGAGCGACATCGTGTAATGGAAGTGCGCGACCACGTAGTAGGTGTCGTGGAACGCGCGGTCGACGCCGGCATTGGACAAGATCACGCCGGTGACGCCGCCGACGGTGAACAGGAAGATGAAGCCGACCGCCCACAGCATCGGCGTCGTGAAGCGGATCGAGCCGCCCCACATCGTGGCGATCCAGGAGAAAATCTTGATCCCGGTCGGCACCGCGATGACCATGGTCGCGGCCACGAAATAGGCCTGCGCGCCCGCGCTCATGCCGACGGTGTACATGTGGTGCGCCCACACCACGAACCCGATCACACCGATCGCAACCATCGCATAGGCCATCCCGAGATAGCCGAAGATCGGCTTCTTCGAGAAAGTCGAGATCACCTGGCTGACGATGCCGAATGCTGGCAGCACCAGGATGTAGACCTCCGGATGACCGAAGAACCAGAACAGATGCTGGAACAGCACCGGATCGCCGCCGCCCTGCGGATCGAAGAAGGTGGTGCCGAAGTTGCGGTCGG